>NZ_JARIXR010000023.1:0-112733 GCF_029269205.1 Pseudomonas sp. 1912-s
AGGCAAGAGGCAAGCCAGCTCCCACATTTGACCGTGCCCGCTGTAGATTTTGATCTTGATGTTGCCTTTGCTTCACACCACTCAAGCCGGCCTGTAGGCCGCTGTGCTGTTGATCTGCTTTTGATCTTGATCTTGGGCGCCCCGTTAAACCACGCTGGCCGAACGCAGGTAGTACGGAGCGGGTAAACCGGCAGGACGCCGGTTTAGCCGCGACGGGGCAGGGACGCCCCGTCGCGGCGGCCCGCGGAGTAGTACCGGAGAGAGGGCACACCGAGCCTGAGCGAGGTGCCGAGTGGTGGGGCAAGAGCGTTTTGCTTACTTTTGCGCTGTTCAAAAGTGAGCCGCTGTAAGAGCGGAACCATAAGTGGCCGTTACAAAAACAACGGATATGTACACCCACCCAGCCCACAAAAAAAGCCCCCCCTTTGGCCAAACCAGTCAACCAAGTTGAAAGCTTTGACCATTGCCCGCCCACCGCTCTAGAGCGACTATTTCACCGGTCTACGTACCCATCCTGAAAACAAAAAACACACAGGGATTTGAAGCGATGCGTGATTACTCGGCTGCCACCACCCAGTTCAACTACCAACACACCGTCGACGCCGCCCTGTCGGGCAACTTGCAGGCGCTCAACGCCTGCGTCGAATGCTGCGACCGCCACGCATTGCCCGGCCGCATCGCACTGTTCTGGGAGGGCAAGGACGGCCGCAGCGCCACGTCCACCTTCACCCAACTGCAAGACCAGGCCGCACGCTTCGCCAACTTCCTCCTGGCCCAGGGCGTCAAACGCGGTGACAAGGTAGCGGGCCTCCTGCCACGCACCGCCGAGTTGCTGGTGGTGGTACTCGCCACCTGGCGCATCGGCGCGGTCTATCAGCCCCTGTTCACCGCCTTCGGCCCCAAAGCCATCGAACACCGCCTGAACAGCTCCGGCGCAGCGTTGGTGGTGACTGACGCCGTCAACCGTCCCAAGCTCAATGAAGTGGCCGACTGCCCAACCATCGTCACCGTCTCCGGCCCCAACGGCGAAGGCATCGTGCGTGGCGATTTCAGCTTCTGGGCCGAGTTGCCCAACTATTCCAATGCCTGCGAGCCGGTACTGCTGGGCGCCGAAGACCCATTCCTGCTGATGTTCACCTCCGGCACCACCGGCCCGTCGAAAGCCCTGGCCGTCCCGCTCAAGGCGATCGTCGCGTTCCAGAGCTACACCCGCGATGCCGTGGACCTGCGCCCCGAGGACGCGTTCTGGAACGTCGCCGATCCGGGCTGGGCCTACGGCATCTATTTCGGCGTCACCGGCCCGTTGTCCATGGGCCACCCGATCACCTTTTACGACGGCCCGTTCACCCTCGAAAGCACCTGCCGCGTCATCAACAAATACGGGATCACCAACCTCACCGGATCGCCGACGGCCTACCGCCTGCTGATTGCTGGCGGCGAGCAGTTCGCCCAGTCGATCAAGGGCAAGCTGCGCATTGTCAGCAGCGCCGGCGAGCCGTTGAACCCGGAGGTGATTCGCTGGTTCGCCGACAACCTCGGCGTGACCATCCACGACCACTACGGCCAGACCGAACTGGGCATGGTGCTGTGCAATCACCACGGCCTGGAGCACCCGGTGCATGTCGGTTCTGCCGGTTTTGCCTCGCCGGGGCATCGCATCGTGGTGCTGGACGACGACCATCAGGAACTGCCCGCCGGCCAGCCGGGCATTCTCGCCATCGACCGCGAGCAATCGCCAATGTGCTGGTTCGCCGGCTACGACGGGGTCAAGACGAAGGCTTTCGTCGGCAAGTACTACCTCAGCGGCGACACGGTGGAGCTGAACCCCGACGGCAGTATCAGCTTCGTGGGGCGCAGTGACGATGTGATCACCACCTCCGGCTACCGGGTCGGCCCGTTCGATGTGGAAAGTGCCCTGATCGAACACCCGGCGGTGGTGGAAGCGGCGGTGGTGGGCAAGCCCTGCCCGGAACGCACCGAGATCGTCAAAGCCTTTGTAGTGCTCAGCGAGCAGTACCGCGCCGAGCCGGCCCTGGCCGAAGAGCTGCGCCAGCACGTGCGCAAGCGCCTGGCGGCCCACTCGTACCCACGGGAAATCGAATTTGTCAGCGAGCTGCCCAAGACCCCGAGCGGCAAGCTGCAACGCTTCATTTTGCGTAATCAGGAAATCGCCAAGGCCCAGGCGGCTACGGCGTAATCCCTCTTCAAGGAAACAATGATGCAGATTGAGAACAAGGTTTTTCTGGTCAGCGGCGGCGCTTCAGGCCTCGGCGCGGCAACCGCCGAGATGTTGGTAGCGGCCGGTGCCAAGGTGATGCTGGTGGACCTGAACGCCGACGCCGTCGCCGCCCAGGCGCAAAAACTCGGTGAGCAGGCGCGCAGCGTGGTCGCGGATATCAGCCAGGAAGCCGCTGCCGAGGCTGCGGTGCAGGCCACCGTTGCTGCGTTTGGTGGCTTGCACGGGCTGGTCAACTGCGCCGGCGTGGTGCGTGGCGAGAAAATCCTCGGCAAAAATGGCCCACACGCGTTGGCCAACTTTGCCCAGGTGATCAACGTCAACCTGATCGGCAGTTTCAACCTGTTGCGCCTGGCCGCAGCCGCCATCGCTGAAACCGAGGCGAATGCCGACGGCGAGCGCGGCGTGATCATCAACACCGCCTCGGTGGCGGCCTTTGACGGCCAGATCGGCCAGGCGGCGTATGCCGCCTCCAAGGGCGCGATCGCCAGCCTGACCCTGCCTGCGGCCCGCGAACTGGCGCGCTACGGGATTCGGGTGATGACTATTGCTCCGGGCATTTTCGAAACCCCGATGATGGCTGGCATGACCCCGCAAGTGCGCGAGTCCCTGGCCGCCGGTGTGCCGTTCCCGCCACGCCTGGGCAAGCCAGGCGAGTACGCCGCGCTGGTGCGGCATATCATTGAAAACAGCATGCTCAACGGCGAGGTGATCCGTCTCGACGGTGCCTTGCGCATGGCGGCCAAATAAGGAGATTTTTCATGACTGATCCAATCGTTATTGTCAGCGCGGTACGTACCCCGATGGGCGGGTTCCAGGGCGACCTCAAAGGCCTGACTGCCCCGCAACTGGGCGCTGCGGCGATTCGCTCGGCGGTCGAACGGGCCGGTATTGCCAGCGACGCCGTGGATGAGGTGTTGTTCGGCTGTGTGCTGCCCGCCGGCCTCGGCCAGGCCCCTGCGCGCCAGGCGGCCCTCGGCGCCGGCCTGGACAAATCCACCCGCTGCACCACCCTCAACAAGATGTGCGGCTCAGGCATGGAAGCCACCATCCTGGCCCATGACTCATTGCTGGCGGGCAGTGTGGACGTGGTCATCGCCGGTGGCATGGAGAGCATGTCCAACGCGCCGTACCTGCTGGACCGCGCCCGCAGCGGTTACCGCATGGGCCAAGGCCGGGTGCTCGACCACATGTTCCTCGACGGCCTCGAAGACGCCTATGACAAAGGCCGCCTGATGGGCACCTTTGCCGAGGACTGCGCCGAGCACAACGGCTTTTCCCGCGAGGCCCAGGACGCGTTTGCCATAGCGTCCCTGACCCGTGCGCAACAGGCGATCACCGACGGCAACTTCATCGCCGAAATCGTTCCGGTACAGGTCACCGTGGGCAAGGAGCAGAAAACCATCACCCACGATGAACAGCCGCCCAAAGCCAAACTGGACAAGATCGCCACCTTGAAACCGGCCTTCCGCGAAGGCGGCACGGTGACGGCCGCCAACTCCAGCTCGATCTCCGACGGTGCAGCGGCGCTGCTGCTGATGCGTGAGTCTGAAGCGCAAAAACGTGGGCTCAAGCCGTTGGCGGTGATCCATGGCCACGCAGCCTTTGCCGACGAGCCAGGCCTGTTCCCGGTCGCGCCGGTGGGGGCGATCCGCAAGCTGATGACCAAGACCGGCTGGAACCTCGACGAGGTCGACCTGTTTGAAATCAACGAAGCCTTCGCTGTGGTCAGCCTGGTGACCATGAGCAAGCTGGAAATCCCCCACAGCAAGGTCAACATCCACGGCGGCGCCTGTGCCCTGGGGCATCCGATCGGTGCGTCCGGCGCACGGATCCTGGTGACCCTGCTCTCGGCCCTGCGCCAGAAAGGCCTCAAGCGCGGCGTCGCAGCCATCTGCATCGGCGGCGGTGAAGCCACGGCCATGGCCGTTGAATGCCTGTACTAAGGAACACCTATGCTCCCGAATGACGAACAACTGCAAATCAGCGAGGCTGCCCGGCAATTTGCCCAGGAACGGCTCAAACCGTTCGCCGCCGAGTGGGACCGCGAGCATCGCTTTCCCACAGAGGCCGTCGGCGAAATGGCCGAACTGGGCTTTTTCGGCATGCTGGTCCCGGAAGAATGGGGCGGTTGCGACACCGGCTACCTGGCCTATGCGATGGCCCTGGAAGAAATCGCCGCCGGCGACGGCGCCTGCTCGACCATCATGAGCGTGCACAATTCGGTGGGCTGTGTGCCGATCCTCAAGTTCGGCAATGATCAACAGCGAGAGCAGTTCCTCAAGCCCCTGGCCAGCGGCGCGATGCTCGGCGCGTTTGCCTTGACCGAACCCCAGGCCGGCTCCGACGCCAGCGGCCTGAAAACCCGGGCCCGGCTGGAAGGCGATCACTACGTGTTGAATGGCTGCAAGCAGTTCATCACCTCCGGCCAAAACGCCGGGATCGTGATCGTGTTTGCGGTCACCGATCCGGCCGCCGGCAAGCGGGGCATCAGCGCGTTTATCGTGCCCACCGACTCGCCGGGCTACAGCGTGGCGCGGGTCGAGGACAAGCTCGGCCAGCACGCTTCCGACACCTGCCAGATCCTGTTTGAGGACGTGAAAGTGCCGATCGGCAATCGTTTGGGCGAGGAGGGTGAAGGCTACCGAATCGCCCTGGCCAACCTTGAAGGCGGGCGCGTCGGCATTGCCTCGCAAGCGGTGGGCATGGCGCGAGCGGCGTTTGAAGCGGCCCGGGATTACGCCCGTGAGCGGGAAAGCTTTGGCAAGCCGATCATCGAGCACCAGGCCGTGGCGTTCCGCCTGGCGGACATGGCCACGCAAATCGCCGTCGCCCGGCAGATGGTGCATTACGCCGCCGCGCTGCGTGACAGCGGCAAGCCGGCGCTGGTGGAAGCCTCAATGGCCAAGCTGTTTGCGTCGGAAATGGCCGAAAAGGTCTGTTCGGCGGCCTTGCAAACCCTTGGCGGTTACGGTTACCTGAGCGACTTTCCACTGGAACGGATCTACCGCGATGTGCGGGTCTGCCAGATTTACGAAGGCACCAGCGATATTCAACGCATGGTCATTTCACGCAATCTCTGAGGAGCATCTATGAGTTACGAAACCATTTTGCTGGACGTCCAGGGCCGTGTCGGGCTGATCACCCTCAATCGCCCGCAAGCGCTGAACGCCTTGAATGCTCAACTGGTCAGCGAGTTGAACCAGGCGCTGGACAGCCTGGAAGCCAATCCGGAAATCGGCTGCATCGTGCTCACCGGCTCGAAAAAAGCCTTTGCCGCCGGCGCCGACATCAAGGAAATGGCCGAGCTGACTTACCCGCAGATCTACCTGGACGACCTGTTCAGCGACAGCGACCGCGTGGCCAACCGCCGCAAGCCGATCATTGCGGCGGTCAACGGTTTTGCCCTGGGCGGCGGGTGTGAGCTGGCTTTGATGTGCGACTTCATCCTGGCCGGTGACAACGCCAAATTCGGCCAGCCGGAAATCAATCTCGGCGTACTGCCGGGCATGGGCGGCACCCAGCGCCTGACCCGCGCCGTGGGCAAGGCCAAGGCCATGGAAATGTGCCTGACCGGCCGGTTTATCGATGCGGTGGAAGCGGAGCGTTGCGGGATTGTCGCGCGGATCGTGCCGGCGGATGAGTTGCTGGATGAGGCGCTGAAAGTCGCGACCCTGATCGCCAGCAAATCGGTGCCCATCAGCATGATGGTCAAGGAAAGCGTCAACCGCGCGTTTGAAGTGAGCCTGTCTGAAGGTGTGCGCTTTGAGCGCCGGGTGTTCCATGCAGCATTTGCCACACTGGATCAGAAGGAAGGCATGGCGGCGTTTGTGGCCAAGCGTGCGCCGGAGTTCAAGGATAAGTAAGGCCAAGGTGGGAGCCTGATGGCTCCCACTGTTTCAATTTAAATCAACTGGTTACAGCTGATAGTTCTTAAGCTCTCGAGCAATCACCATCCGCTGAATCTCGCTGGTGCCCTCGTAAATCTGGGTAATTCGCGCATCCCGGTAGTAACGCTCCACCGGGTAATCCTCCAGATAGCCATACCCCCCATGAATCTGCATCGCTGAGGAGCACACCTTCTCGGCCATTTCCGAGGCAAACAACTTGGCCTGGGAAGCTTCCGACAGGCACGGCTTGCCCGCACTGCGCAGTCTGGCGGCATGCAGGATCAGCAAGCGCGCGGCGTTCAGGCGGGTCTGCATGTCGGCCAGCAGGTTGGCCACGCTCTGGTGTTCAATGATCGCCTTGTCGAACTGCACCCGGTCACGGGCATAGGCCAGCGCCGCTTCAAAGGCGGCCCGGGCGATGCCCAGCGCCTGGGCGGCAATCCCGATGCGGCCACCCTCGAGGTTGGACAGGGCGATGGCCAGGCCTTTGCCGCGTTCGCCCAGCAGGTTGGCTTCGGGCACGCTGCATTGGTTGAGGGTGACGGCGCAGGTGTCCGAGGCACGAATGCCCATCTTGTGTTCGGTACGGTCCACCACGAAGCCCGGGGTGTTGGTGGGCACCAAAAAGGCCGAGATGCCTTTCTTGCCGAGGTCCGGGTCGGTCACCGCAAACACGATCGCCAGCTTGGCGCGCTTGCCGTTGCTGACGAACTGCTTGGCGCCATTGATCACCCACTGGCCGTCCCGCAGTTCGGCACGGGTGCGCAGGTTGTGGGCTTCGGAACCGGCCTGGGGCTCTGTCAGGCAGAAGCAGCCGATGGCCTGGCCGCTGGCCAGTTCCGCCAGCCAGGTTTCCTTTTGTGCTTGTGAGCCGTAGTTGAGGATTGGCCCGCAACCGACTGAATTATGGATACTCATCAGTGCGCCGGTCGCGCCATCGCCGGCGGAGATTTCTTCCACCGCCAGGGCGTAGGCCACGTAGTCGACGTAGGTGCCGCCCCATTCCTCGGGGACCACCATGCCCAGCAACCCCAGTTCGCCCATCTTGGCGACCAGGGCATCGTCGATCCAGCCGGCTTTTTCCCAGGCCTGGGCGTGAGGCGCGATTTCGCCTCGGGCAAAGTCCCGGGCCATGTCGCGGATCATTATCTGTTCTTCAGTAAATTCAATATCTTGCATGACTTAGTTCCCGTTCTTGTCGAAGTCGCGGAAGAAGCTCTCGACATGATCAGCCTCCAACGCCTGGAGGGTCGGAGGGTTCCAGCGAGGGGTTTTGTCTTTGTCGATCAGCAGGGCGCGTACACCTTCGATCAGGTCGCCGCGGGCGAACCATTGGCGGTCCAGGTGCAATTCCAGGGCGAAGCACTGCTCCAGGGGCAGGTGGCGACCCCGGCGCAGCATCTGCAGAGTGACGGCCATGGCCAGGGGCGAGCGGGTCTGCATCAGGCTGACGGTGGTCAACGCCCAGTCGTGACTGTCGGCAACGGTGACTTGCTGCAACTGCTCAACGATGCTCGGCACGTCCGGCAAGGCAAAAAAGTGGTCGATGGCCGGGCGCAGTGCCGCCAGCGGTGCGTCGGGCAATTGCTGTACGGCCAGGCCGGCCAGCAGGCCTTGCAGGTCCTTGAGCGGCGAGTCGTGCCATTGAAGGCGGTCGAGCCGCTGATCGAGCTCGCTGAGTTTGGCGCTGTCGAGGTACCAGTCGGCAAGCCCGCAATACAGGGCGTCGGCCGCGCGAATCTGCACCCCGGTCACACCGAGGTAGATCCCCAGTTCGCCGGCAATACGCGGCAGGAAATAGCTGCCGCCCACGTCAGGGAAATAACCGATGGCCACTTCCGGCATCGCCAGGCGGCTGCGTTCGGTGACCACTCGCAGGTCGGCGCCTTGCACCAGCCCCATGCCGCCGCCGAGGACAAAGCCGTCCATCAGCGCCAGCACCGGTTTGCGGTAGTGGTGGATGGCGAGGTCGAGGGCGTATTCCTCGACGAAGAAGTCTTCGTGAAGGGTGTCGCCGTTCTTGAAGCTGTCGTACAGCGAGCGAATGTCGCCGCCGGCGCAGAAGGCTTTTTCCCCGGCACCGCGCAGCACCACGGCGTGCACCCGGGGGTCGTCCGCCCAGGCCTGCAAATGCCGGCTGAGGCTGCGGACCATGTCCAGGGTAATGGCATTCAGGCCGGCGGGGCGATTGAGCGTCAGGTGGCCTATGTGGTTGCGTACTTCAGCCAGGACCTGGTCTTGCAGAATCCCGGCGCTGCTTGCCTCGGATGAAACCTGAGCAGTCATCTCTAACTCCCTGCTTTTATTGTTCTTTATCAAGATGTTCGGGGGCGAACGCTCTCGCGATCGTACCAGTGCAAATTTGCCCAGTACAAGTCGGAATCCTGCAGGTCGTTTTTGCATTTTTGCACGATGGGCTGCATCGGCCCTAGCGTTGGAAAACCGCCCCGATAGCGCGTCGCCGGGCGTACCGTTCGCTGGCCTGGATCAGCTCTTCCAGTTCCTGTGGGGTCACGTCCAGGAACTGCTCGCGCTCGGCCAGCGCCTGCTTGAGGTCTTCTGCACTGATACCGGGGTTTTCGCTGGCGGTCAGCATAAAGCTCGGTGCCGCCGGTTCGCTGGCGCCCTTGGGGTAACGTGTGCGCGTCGCATTATTGTAGGCCAGGGCGCACGCCACCATGACGGCGGCACCCAGCATGACTGCGCCCATTTCCTGCCAACCCAGGGCGATGGAGGCGGGGTCTGCCAGCACCAGGCTCATGGCCAGCCCACCCGCCGGTGGGTGCAGGCAACGCAGCCAGCAGATCAGGATCACCGTCATCCCGGCGGCCAGGCAGGCGCTGCCCAGGGTGCGCCCCAGTACCCGGGCCACCAGCAAGGCAACGACCCCGGCGCACAGGTAGCTGCCGATGATCGACCAGGGTTGGGCCAGTGCGCCGGATGACACGGCAAACAGCAGCACCGCCGAGGCCCCGAGCGGGCCGATGAGGTGCAAGGCCACCTCCATGCCGAACACCTGGGCACACACCCAGACACTGAAGAGCGTGCCCAGGGCCATGCCGATCGCGGCACGGCTCCATTCGGCGGGGCGGGTATTGATGGCAGCGGGTAACCAGCGAGCGAGCATTGACAGACGGTCCATAAAAAGCGGGCGAAAAAAAAGGCCTGTCTGGTTTCCCGGAAAAGCCCTTCAAAAAAAGTTCCTGCATTTGGGGGAGGAACCTGCGCAGTGTGCCCATCGGGCAAAGTTGCCGCCAATGCATATTAATGCAGGTCAAGTGCAGTATTTTTGCAGTTAACCGCCTCAGCCGAAGGGTATCAGCCGCGTCGGGGGTGGCAGGGGGCTGCTGACCTTGCCCAGCACCCGGTCATTGGTTTCTTCGTTGATCAGCAGGTTCTGCACGTTTTCCCGCAGTGACGGGTTGTTGGCCAGCGGCCCCTTGAGCACCACCAGCGCATCGCGCAGCTCCATCAGTCGATCCAGCTTGGGAACCGGAACATAGCCAACGCTTGCCTGTGAAGAGGGTGTTTGAAGAGTGGTTGTAAAACCTGTCGCAGAAGAGAGGGCGGGCAATGGTTGGTCGGACACGGAGCATTCCTCTAGAGTAAATAAACGGCAGGATTAAGTGCTGTTTAAACTTGTTCATTGTTATTGCAACTCTTTCTATAACCGGGTGAGCAACGATTTGAGCTGGTTTCTTTCAAAATTGCCAGGAAGGCCCTGAGTCGAGCCTCTGGTGCTGTTTTAAATAGTGGGGAAGGTAGTAATTAATTAACTCACTTGGCAGGCGAGTCTACAGTTGGGGACTTTAAGCGGGAAGGGGAGTTGCATCGGTGGTTACGGATAGAAGCGTAGGATTTTTCTTGATAGTTACTGTCTGGAAATTTACAGAAGTTATCGGATAAAGAAGATTCTTACATACACCGGAGTTTTAAACTACGGATAGCACCGACATGGGATAAGCGGGTTGCCCGCTTATCCCATTGCCAGGTATCAAGGCTGTGGGTTTTTGACCAAATGCAGCAACACATACGGGTTCTTGTCGAACTGCCCGGTCAACACCGGCACCAGTGAGCGAAACCGTGGATCGCTCAACCCTTCAAAGTCCGCCTGGCTCATGATCAGCCAGGCAGGTGCCTGAATCGGTGCCAGCTCGGCGGTCAACTGGGTAAACAGCGGCACCCGGTCGCAATCGAGGTTGACCATGAACTTGATGGCTTTCGCATCCTTGCCCAGCGCGTGCAGCACCAGCGGCGCCCGTTCCTGCTGGATGAGCGTCTGGGCCTGGAGGGTAAAGGTGCGCGTGTCATACAGCCGGCGCTCCAGGGGTTCGACCATCACGATATAGGCGAGCCATACCGCCAGCACGGCGGTGAAGGCCGGGCCCAGGTAGCGAAGGCGCGTCTTGAACAGAAACCCCAGTGCCAGCGTCTGGAGGGCTATCAGGATCCCGAACACCGGGTTGAGGCTGCCAATCTCCCCGGGGAAGCGATGACGCGCCACGAACAAGCCAGCGATCAGCAGCCCGGGAATTGCCGTCCAAAGCGCCAGCATCAGCCAGCGCAGCCCGGCGAACAGTCGCCCCCGATCAACCTGGAACGGATACGCGGCGATGATCGCCGCCATGGGCAGCATCGGCAGTACATAGCGGGCCTTTTTCGCCTGGGGCACCGACAGGCCGATCATCACGATCAAACCTGCGGCGAGGCAGTACAGCACCAGCTTCAGCGCCGGCCCCTGGTCTTCGCGACCACCGCCAACGATCGCAATCAGCGCCAGTATGGCCAGCGGATACGCCGGAGCGTAGTTGCCCAGGGAACTGCTGAAGTAATACAGCACGCTGCCGGAGCCTTCAGTCCCGTCCATGCGGCCGAGGAACTGCATGCGGATCACGTCCTGCATGAACCCTTCGCCGCCGCTGAGCTTGGCCAGCAGCAACAGCAGGCCGACACACGCCGCCAGCAATGCCAGGGCCAACAGGCCGAAACTGAACAGCTGCCGCCACTGGCGATTGATCAGGTAGTAGCTGCACAGCATGCCGGTGGGAATCACCAGGCCGATCGGCCCACGAATCGCGAACCCTGCGATCAGCAGCGCAAACAGCCAGTGCAAGCGCTTGCCGGCGCCGAAGTGATCATGGGCATACCCCAGGTAAAATACCGCCAGGGCCACCGCGGCCAGCATCTGGTCGAGGGACACTGCGCGGGTTTCGCTGATGAAGGTGCTGCTGAGCAGCATCACCGCGATGCTCAGCAGCGCCCAGCGCCGGGAGTAGGGCGCCGTCAGGCGATAGACCAGCACCACGATCAGCGCCGACGCGATGGCCGTCGGCAACCAGGCCGTCAGGCTGGTGACCTGCCCCAGCGGCAGGGACAGCAGCCACGTCAGCAGTGTCGAGGTGGCGAGGTAGTCGGCATAAGGCTGCCCGTAGGTCGTCGGGAAGAACCCCGGCCCATGGCGCAGCATCTCCTGGGCGAACAGCACGAAGCGCGAATCAAAGCCAATGATTGCCTGGTTCCAGTTGCCCGCGATAAACAGGATGAGCGCCAGGAGCCCCAGCAACCATGAGTGTCGGCGAATCGTCGGGCTGAGCAGGGGCGGATGAGCTCTGTCCACGTCTTAGGCTTCCTCGGCCTGAGGTACCCAGTTTTGCTGGGGGATCGGCAAATTGCAGGAGTCGCCGCGGCCCATCGGGAAGTACTGGATGCCTTTGCGTGCCAGGCGTTCGCCGTCGTACAGGTTACGGCCGTCGAAGATCACCGGGGTTTTCAGGCGCTGCTGGATCAGGTCGAAGTCCGGCGCCTTGAACTGCTGCCATTCAGTGCAAATGATCAAGGCGTCGGAACCGCTCAGGGTCGATTCCGGGGTGCCCATCAGCATCAGGCGCGGGTCATCGCCATAGATGCGCTGGGTTTCCTGCATGGCTTCCGGGTCAAACGCGCGCACATTGGCGCCGGCGGCCCACAGGGCTTCCATCAGCACACGGCTTGGTGCGTCGCGCATGTCGTCGGTGTTCGGTTTGAACGCCAGGCCCCACAAGGCGAAGGTCTTGCCCTTGAGGTCGCCCTTGAAGAACGCGTTGGCGCGTTCGAACAGCTTGCTCTTCTGGCGCTGGTTGATCGCTTCCACGGCTTCCAGCAGGTCGCTGGAGCAGTTGGCGGCCTTGGCGCTGTGGATCAGGGCACGCATGTCCTTGGGGAAGCACGAGCCGCCATAACCGCAGCCCGGGTAGATAAAGTGATAACCAATGCGCGAGTCGGCACCAATGCCCAAACGCACGGCTTCGATGTCGGCGCCCAGGTGTTCGGCCAGTTCGGCGATCTGATTGATGAAGCTGATCTTGGTGGCCAGCATGCAGTTAGCGGCGTACTTGGTCAGTTCGGCGCTGCGCAGGTCCATGAAGATGATGCGGTCGTGGTTGCGGTTGAACGGTGCATACAGTTCACGCATCACCTCGCGCACTTCTTCACGCTCGCAGCCAATGACGATGCGGTCCGGGCGGCGGCAGTCGGCAACGGCCGAGCCTTCCTTGAGGAATTCCGGGTTGGAGACGATATCGAATTCCAGATGGCGGCCGGCCAGGTGCAGGGCTTTTTCCATGTGGGCGCGCAAGGTGTCGCCAGTGCCGACGGGCACGGTGGATTTTTCCACCAGGATCACCGGTTGTACCCGGTGACGGGCCACCGCATCGCCTACCGACAGCACGTATTTCAGGTCGGCCGAGCCGTCTTCATCCGAAGGCGTGCCCACGGCGATAAACAGGACTTCACCGTGCTCGACCGCGAGTTTTTCGTCATAGGTAAACGTCAGGCGCCCGCCTTCGAGGTTTTCCTTGACCATGGCCGCCAGGCCCGGCTCGAAAATGCTCACGTGGCCCTGTTGCAGTTGCTTGACCTTGTTCTCGTCAACGTCCATGCAGATGACATCGTGACCGACTTCGGCCAATACGGTGGCCTGCACCAGACCGACGTAACCACTACCAAATACACTGATTTTCATGGGGCATTCCTGGGACTTGTGGTGCTAGCACGACGAGAGTTGATAGTCAGGACTCCGAGGATGACCAAGGCCACTCCCGCAGTTTTTGAAACGGAAAAATGTTCGTTGAACACCGGCAGGCTGGCGGCCAGCAGGTACACCAGCGCGTAGCTGATGCTGAGCAGCGAATAGGCGCGCCCCAGCGGCAGGTCTTTCAGCGCGCCCAGCCAGCAGAGCATCGACAGGGCATAGGCGATGATCGCCAGGATCACCACGCCCAGTGCGCCGAGGTCGATGGCACCGGTGTTGAGCGCTGCCAGCCATTCGGCGGGCAGCGGCAGGCGCGTCATGCTCCAGCGCATGCCCAACTGGGCGCCGCTCACCAGTGCAACGCTGCCCAGGGCCAGGGCAAAACCGCGAGCGCGACTCATACCTGACGCCCCAGCAACACCACACCGGCGATCACCAGCAGCACGCCGAACCAATGGCGGCCGTCGATGTGTTCGTGGAACACAAAGCGCGCCACCAGGGTCACCAGTACAAAGTTGAGGCTGAGCATCGGGTAGGCGATGCCGACTTCCAGGCGTTGCAGCACCAGCAGCCACACCAGCAAACCCAGGCCCAGGCATATCAGCGCCGACCACAGCCACGGCGAGCGCAGCTTCAAGGCCCAACCGTCGGGCTGGTCACGCCAGCCTTCCACGGCAAACTTCTGGGACACCTGGCCCATGCAGGTCAGCAGGCACGCGCCCAACAACAGCAGCAGTGTGGTCATGGGGCACTCTGCGGGAAAATCAGAATCACGATATTGCCTTGCTCGTAGCGTTTGCCGTCTTTGGGCAGCAGCTCCACTTCCTGGCGCTCGTCGTCACCCTTGACCCGCATGACCACGCCCACCGAACCCTGTTTGCGCGCGTCGGTCATCCATTGCTGGACATGGGCGGCATCGATCTTGCGGTAAGCGGTGTCCGGGAAGGCGATGCCGTATTTCACTTCGCCAACGGTGTTGTAAAGCATCACTTCGGGACGCTGCAGGCGCCATGACAAGGCTGAGGCCGCACCCAGGTCGTTGCTCAGCAACGCGGTGGTGGGTTGCAATTCCTGGAGGTGATCGATGATGAACTGGTCCGGGGTCTTGTTATAAACCACCGAGTGCGGCAACGCGGCCGGCACCAGTGCCACCAGCAGCCAGCTACCGATCACCGGTGCAGCCCACAGGTGGAGCGGGCGGGCGGCTTGCAGCAGATTGGCGATGATCCAGCCGAACAGGAAGATGAACACCAGCACCAGGCTCAAGGTTTCCTGGCCGTGCTCATACACCGGTTTCTTCAATTGGAACCAGGTCAGGGCCAGCAGCCCCAGCACGCCGAGGATCAGGTTCAGCCAGCCGTTGATGCGCAGTACGCGGCCACGGGCCTGGGCCAACTTGTCGGCCAGGGTATGGCCCATCAACAATGCCAGCGGCAGCAGGCACGGCATGATGTACGACGGCAGCTTGCCCTTGGCCAGGCTGAAGAACGCCAACGGCATCAGCAGCCACAGCAACAGGAAGCCGATCTTGGCACTGCGCTTTTCCAGCCACGCCTGTTTGACGGTGGACGGCAGCAGCGCCATCCACGGCAGGGTGAACGCAACCAGCAACGGCAGGTAGTACCAGAAGGGTTCGGAGTGTTGGGCGTCTTCGCCGGCAAAGCGCTGGATGTGCTCGTGCCAGAAGAAGAAATTCCAGTAATCCGGTTCCTGGGCATGCACCATCAGCGCCCACGGCAGGCTGACGACAATCGCGACGACCACGGCCACCAGGCCATAGGTGAGCAGCTCACGAAAGCGTTTTTGCCAGACCATGTAGGGCAGGGCGATCAACACCGGCAGCAACCAGGCGAGGAACCCCTTGGTCATGAAGCCCATGCCGCAGGCGAACCCGAGCAAGGCCCAGGACCCCAGGCGGCCACGGGGGGTGGTGCTGTCGAAGCAGAACCACAGCGCAGCCCCGGTCAGGTTGACCCAGAAGGTGAACTGCGGATCGAGGTTGGCGTAGCCCGCCAGGAACGCGACGCTGACGAAACTCATGTACAGCACGGCGCTGACCAGGCTCTTGCGCGGGTCGTTCCACACACGCCGGGCCACGAAGTACACCAGCAGGATGCTCAGGCCGGTGCTCAAGGCCGAGGCAAAACGCACGCCGAACAGGTTCTGGCCGAAGATTGCCTGGCCCAGCGCGATCATCCAGTACCCGGCAGCCGGTTTTTCGAAGTAGCGAATTCCCATGAAGTGCGGCGACGCCCACTTGCCGGTCAGCAGCATTTCCTGGCTGATCTGCGCATAGCGGGTTTCGTCGGGAATCCACAGCCCGTGGGTGGCCAGCGGGATCAGGTAGAACACCCCGAAAGCCAACAGGAGCAGGGGCAGGGCCCAGCGCCGAATCATGCCTTTTGCACTCCGAGCCAGCCTTCACGGCCGCTCAGCACACCGCGCACCAACTGTTGCTGGGGCAGGGTGGTCACGTCGGCGGGCAACAGGTCGCCCAACGGTTTGAACGCGATGCCGCGCTGCCCTGCCTGGGCGAGCAACTGGCGAAAATCATTGGCCATCAGAATCCCTTCTACTTCTGCGTGGATCGTATAAACGTTGAGCTTCGACGGCTTGAAGCGGTCGAGGATGAACGCATTGAAATCCTTGGCAGCCACTACCGGGCCCACGACTTCGTCGAAGGTCGGCATGTCCACCGGAATTTGTGGCGTGCCGGCACTGCCATCCGCCAGGGTCGGTCGGAACAGGCTGGTACCACGGCAATCGCTGTTGTAACGGAAGTTGAACGGTTGCTTGGCTTGCACCACGCGCTCATCGGCACGCCAGCCGGCGGCGGCGGAACAGTCGATGCGCTCACCGAGGATGTCGCTCAAGGTGTCGACGCCACGGCGGATCTGCTCGACCAGCTGTTTGTCGCTCCAGCTTGCGGTGTTGGCCTGCCAGCCATGGTGATCCCAGGCGTGCAGGCCGACTTCATGCCCGGCTGCCTTGGCCTGGCGCATCAGGTGCCCCAGGTCGCGGCCAATGGGTTTGCCTGGCCAGGCGGTGCCGGCCAGCAAAATGTCCCAGCCGTACAAGCCGGCAGCATTGGAGCGCAGCATCTTCCACAGGAACTGCGGGCGGATCAGGCGCCACAAGTGGCGCCCCATGTTGTCCGGCCCGACGCTGAAGAAGAAGGTCGCCTTGACCCCGGCTTCGTCGAGCGACTCCAACAACCTTGGCACCCCTTCGCGGGTGCCTCGGTAGGTGTCGACGTCGATGCGTAGACCCGCTTGCATCAACGCTTGTCCGCGATTTCGAGCATGGCTTCACGCAGGAAGAAATCCAGGGTGTTGCCGATGGTTTCGCTCATCTCGACGGTAGGCTCCCAGTTCAGCAGGCGCTTGGCGTTTTCGATGCTTGGCTTGCGGTGTGCCACGTCCTGGTAACCGGTGCCGTAGAACGCCTTGCTCTCTACGTCGCGGAAACCGGCAAACGGAGGGAAGTTGCTGCGCAGCGGGTGAGCTTCGAACTGACGCAGCAGTTCTTCGCCCAACTGACGGATGCTGGCTTCGTTTTCCGGGTTGCCGATGTTGATGATCTGGCCGTTGCAGTTATCGTTGTCGTTATCAATGATGCGGGCGAGGGCTTCGATGCCGTCGGCGATGTCAGTGAAGCAACGCTTCTGCTCGCCACCGTCGAACAGACGGATTGGCGTGCCTTCCACCAGGTTCAGGATCAGCTGGGTGATGGCGCGGGAGCTGCCGATACGGGCCGAGTCCAGGCGGTCGAGGCGCGGGCCCATCCAGTTGAATGGACGGAACAGGGTGAACTTCAGGCCTTTGTCGCCGTAAGCCCAGATCACGCGGTCCAGCAGTTGCTTGGAGACCGAGTAGATCCAGCGCTGCTTGTTGACCGGGCCCACCACCAGGTTGGAGGTGTCTTCGTCGAAGTACTGGTCCTGGCACATGCCATACACTTCGGAGGTCGACGGGAAGATCACGCGCTTGTTGTACTTCACGCAGTAGCGAACCAGTTTCAGGTTCTCTTCGAAGTCCAGTTCAAATACGCGCAGCGGGTTGCGGGTGTATTCGATCGGGGTGGCGATGGCCACCAGCGGCAGGACCACGTCGCACTTCTTGATGTGGTACTCGATCCACTCGGAGTGAATGCTGATGTCGCCTTCCACGTAGTGGAAGTTCGGGTGGCTGCGCAGGCGCTCGATGGCGTCGGAACCGATGTCCAGGCCGTAGATTTCGTAACGGTCGTCACGCAGCAGGCGCTCGGACAGGTGGTTACCGATAAAGCCGTTCACACCCAGGATCAATACGCGGGTACGGCGTGGCTTGCGGCCGGACTCGGCGCCGCGCAGCACGGAACCGTCCACTAGGCCCAGCTCATCCGCCAGGGACGGGCCGGCCAGGTACAGGCCGTTTTCGTTGCGCTGGCCGAACTTGACCACCAAGGAGTCTTCACCGCAGGCGATGCGCAGCGGGTTGACGCTGATCACGCGGCCTGGCGCCAGGCCTTCGTTGCCCTTGACGACTTCAGCGCTCCAGACGATCAGCTTGTGCTCGCCCACGGCGCAGAAGGCGCCCGGGTAAGGCTGGGTCACGGCACGCACCAGGTTGAACAGCTCTTCAGCCGGTTTTTTCCAGTCCAGCTTGCCGTCTGCTGCGGTGCGGCGACCGAAGTAGGTGGCCTGGCTTTCGTCTTGTGCGGTTTCAGCCAGCTTGCCTTGAGCCAGTTGCGGCAGGGCGTCGCGCAGCAGGTTGGTGGCCGCCTCACGCAGTTTGGCGTGCAGGGTCAGGCCGGTGTCGGTGCGGTCGATCACGACTTTCTGCTGGGCCAGGATCGCGCCGGCATCGGCACGCTTGACCATGCGGTGCAGGGTCACGCCGGTTTCGGTTTCGCCGTTGACCAGCACCCAGTTGGCCGGTGCACGGCCACGGTACTTAGGCAGCAGGGAGCCGTGCAGGTTGAACGCGCCTTTTTTGGCGGTGGCCAGCAGGGCTTCGCTCAGCAGGTTGCGGTAGTAGAACGAGAAGATGTAGTCCGGGTTCAGCTTGGCGATGCGCTCGATCCACAGCGGGTGGTTGGCGTCTTCCGGGGCGTGCACCGGGATGCCATTGCGGGCGCACAGTTGGGCGACGGAACCGTAGAAATTGTTTTCCTTGGGGTCATCGGCATGGGTGAACACGGCAGCAATTTCGTAACCCGCATTGAGCAGGGCTTCGATGCCTGCACAGCCAATATCGTGGTAAGCGAAGACAACAGCTTTTGAATTCATGACGAAACCTGATCGGAAGGAGAAGTAGAGGTGTGGGAAGACGTCAGGCCATCGACCGTAAAGGTCTCGGCCGGTGCTGCCGGTTGGTTGCGCAGCACTTTTTCAATAAAGAACCGTGGGCGGGCCCGCACATCGCTGTACATGCGGCCCAGGTATTCACCCAAGAGGCCCATGCCGATGAACTGGCCACCGGTGAACACGAACAGCACGGCGAACAGCACGAACATGCCGTCGCCGGCCCAGCCAGAGCCGAAGGCCAGGCGCAACACAATCAGTGCGACCGCAAACAGCATGCCCAGCGCCGCCAGGCTGAAACCGACGATGCTCAACAGGCGCAGTGGCGTGGTGGTCATGCAGGTCAGCAGGTCGAACATCAGGCTGATCAGGCGCATCGGGCTGTACTTGGACTCGCCGTGTTCACGCTCGGCGTGATGCACCAGGATTTCCGTGGTGTGGCGCGCAAAGCTGTTGGCCAGGATCGGGATAAAGGTGCTGCGCTCGCGGCAGGCCAGCATGGCGTCGACGATGGTGCGGCGATAAGCGCGCAGCATGCAGCCGTAGTCGCTCATGGCCACGCCGGTGGAGCGTTGCACGGCGAGGTTGATCAGCCGCGACGGCCAGCGGCGGAAGGCCGAGTCCTGGCGATTGTTGCGCACGGTGGCAACCACGTCGTAGCCCAGGGCGGCCTGTTCGACCAGGCGCGGGATTTCTTCCGGCGGGTTCTGCAGGTCGGCGTCGAGGGTGATCACCACGTCGCCCCGGCAATGCTCGAAGCCGGCCATGATCGCGGCGTGCTGGCCGTAGTTGCGGTTGAGGATCACCGCGACCACGTTGCTGCCTTCGAGCGCGGCGGCGTCTTCCAGCAATTGCGCAGAGTTGTCGCGGCTGCCGTCATCCACCAGGATGATTTCGTATTCGTAAGCCAGCTGCTTGCAGGCGGCCATGGTGCGGCGCAGCAATTCAGGCAGGCTTTCTTGTTCGTTGTAGACCGGGATAACGATCGACACGCAATGAATTGGATAGGGTTTCAAAGATTCATTACCTCGGGGGTTAGAGCAACTTGGAGCGTAAACACAGCAGTAATCACAAGCCTGGAACAGCAGGCGCCTGATTAAAAATAACGTGGATTCATGGCATTCATTCGGTAGTCCTGACAGGTCACAGTGGGTCTTCCTTGGCTTACGTGAGTAAAGACCAAAATGCTCAAAGGTAAAGCGGAATCAACGAGTTAACCTGCAAAGTACGGTTCGCTCTCAAGTCGTGCCGCCAAGATTAAGCGCAAAAATGTTCAACGAATATGAAACGCAGATGAAAAAGTCGTTTTTTTGGCAGGTAGACAGCTAGTGTTCAGCTAAACAGCAGGAACACGGACAATGCCGTCCTGGCCGCGCGTAGACAAGGATTGGACTTTTTCTGAGTGTTATTTCGCTCCTGAAGAATCTTCTCTGCATTGCCGCGCAAGTGCCGGTAAAGTAAGCCATCTCTTGCCAGGGCAGTCGGATGAATAGCGTGCAGCGTTTACGGCCAATGTTGATGGTGTTGTTGATGTCGGTGGCGTGGGCCACGGTGGTGCGGGCCGATAACGGTGTGGCACTGACGGCCATCGACCCGGTGCCCGATGGCGTGGAAGTGCGGGGTAAACAGGTCGGGGCCTACACCTGGAGCGATAAACAGGGCAAAAACCTGTTGGTGCTGGCGGAACAGGTCAGCGAGCGCGACGACGACGGCGCCCAGTCGGCCTTTGTCTATGCCGCCCAGTACCTGCTCGACGGCGACCGGCCCAAGCGGGTGTGGATGCTCTACGACGACGTGCAGCACTGTGAATTTGACGCTGGCGCGCACTTCAACACCGACGCCACCCAGGTCACCGACCTGCTGGGCGATGGCATCAGCCAGGTCACGGTGGGCTATAGCCGCACCTGCACCAGTGATGTCAGCCCCAATGACTTCAAGCTGATCATGCACATCGGCAAGTCGCAGAAGTACCGCCTGCGGGGCATCGACCGCTATGGGGCCAGTTGGTGGGATGAAGACGCCGGCGCCCTGCAAGGCATGCCGTTGCCCAAGGATTGCAGCGTTGCTGCGCAACAGGCACTGGTCAGCCAGTACAAGGAGCAGGGCACCGAGCTGCCGTTGCCGGGCTGTTATGGCGACGAGCAGGACTTCGCCAAGGCGCCCAAACCCTACCTGGATTTCATGCGCCAGCACTGGTTTGCGTTGATGCAGAAGCAGGACACCGACTGGAGCCAGCAGCAGACGCCGGCCCCGGCAGAGGACGATCAGGAATAGCCCCGAGGATTGACCTGCGCTAGACTTCGCGCTCGCCAATTCACTAAATAGATCGATTAATCAGATGGTTAGTCGATCTATTTAATCCAAAGGCTGATCTACCTTGACTGAGTCTACCCGCAACCCGCTGACCCTCTACCTCACCCGCCTGGCGCCCTCCAGCCAGCTGACCATGCGCTACGTGCTGCAAGACGCCGCCGACCGCCTGGGCTTTGAAGACATCAACCTCGAAGACATCGACTGGCACCTGTTGCAGCCCGAGCAGGTCATGGCGCTGGTGGCCGTACTGCGTGAAGACGGTTACGCGCCGAATACCTCTTCGCTGTACGTCAACGCAGTGCGCGGGGTGATGAATGAAGCCTGGCGCATAAGCCTGATCAGCCAGGATCACCTGCTGAAGATGCGCTCGGTCAAGGCCATGGCCGGCACCCGGCTGAGCCAGGGGCGCAACCTGCGGCGTACGTTGATTCGTGAGTTGATGGAAGTCTGTGCCGCCGACCCACGGCCCCAGGGGCTGCGGGACGCGGCGGTGATCGGGATCCTGTATGGCTCGGGCATGCGCAAGTCGGAGTCGGTGAACATCGAGCTGAACCAGGTCAGCTTTGCCGAGCGCAGCCTGCAGGTCACCGGCAAGGGCAACAAACAACTGATCAAGTACGCGCCGGCCTGGGCCTTTGCCAAGCTGGAGGCGTGGCTGGAGTTTCGTCGCAGCCAGTTGAAAGAGGGCGAGCAGGACGACACGTTCCTGTTCAACCGCATCCGCCGGGGCAGCCATATCACCCGGGAACGCATCACCAAGCACGCGATTTACTACATCGCCCGCCAGCGCGGGGAACAGGTCGGGGTCAAGATCATGCCCCATGATTTCCGGCGTTCGTTTATCACCCGGGTAATCGAAGAGTACGACCTGTCCATCGCCCAGAAGCTGGCGCATCACACCAATATCCAGACCACCGCCACCTACGACGTGCGCGACGACAATGAGCGGCGCCGGGCGGTGGATCGGTTTGACCTGTAGGGCCGCCTGTAACCTGGGCGGCCAACTGCCTTGAACTCTGCCAGGCGCCTGCGCTCGCAATAACTAGGGCGCGGGTTTTGCCCCGTGCCGTGTTCATTCAGTCAAGGGAGCAGACCATGGATACCTACAACATCAACAAGACCGGCACCGGTTGGGCGTTGACCAAGCAGGGCTCGGCACGGCCGTCGAAAACAGCGGAGACCAAGGAGGCGATCGTCGAGTTGGCAAGGGAGTTTCTCAGCGACAAGACGGCGTCGCTGAGAATTCACAGCATGGATGGGCGGATTCAGGAGGAAAGAACCTATCCGCGCAAGGCTGATCCGACTCGATCTCCAGGTTAACCGAGTCACACATGTGGGAGCGAGCAAGCCCGCTCCCACCCTGGATTTGCATCCGACCCTAGAGAATCGGCTTGCCACCTGTCACGGCATACCGCGAGCCGGAGATGTAACTCGCCTCATCCGACGCCAGCAGCACGTAGATCGGTGCCACTTCCACCGGCTGGCCGGGGCGGCCCAGTGGGGTCTCGCTGCCAAAGCTGTTCACGTCCTCATCCGGCATGGTCGAGACAATCAGCGGCGTCCAGATCGGCCCAGGCGCTACGCTGTTCACCCGGATGCCCTTGTTGCCCAGCAATTGCGCCAGGCCACCGGTAAAGTTGGCAATCGCGCCCTTGGTGGCGGCATACGCCAGCAACGTCGGCTTGGGCATGTCGGAATTCACCGAACTGGTATTGATGATCGACCCGCCGGCCTTCATATGTGGGAGCGCCGCCTTGCAGAGGCGAAACATCGCGGTGATGTTGATATCGAAGGTCTTGACCCATTCCTCGTCGGGGATGTCTTCCAGGGTCTCGTGGGTCATCTGGAAGGCTGCGTTATTGACCAGCACATCGATCCGGCCGAACTGCTCCACGGTCTGGTCGACAATCGCCTGGCAGGTGGCCTTTTGCGCGAGGTCCCCGGGCAGCAGCAGGCACTGGCGGCCGGCTTCCTCCACCCAGCGAGCGGTCTCCTTGGCGTCCTCGTGTTCATCCAGGTAGGCGAGGGCCACATCGGCACCTTCGCGGGCGAAGGCAATCGCCACGGCGCGGCCGATACCGCTGTCGGCGCCGGTGATCAGGGCGATCTTGTTGGCCAGGCGACCAGAGCCGGTGTAGCTCTTCTCGCCGCAGTCGGGGTAGGGGTCCATCTTCTTCTGTGAACCGGGAACGGATTGGGCCTGGCTGGCGAAAGGTGGGCGTGGGTAGTCAGTCATCTCAATCTCCATAGATCACAACGGGTTCTATGGATTAGTGATTTTCAGCGGCCCAATAGTTGTAATCGATGCCGGTCAGGCCCGACGAATGGTGTGCGATCAACCATGCTGGCAGGCATCGCCCAGGCGCATGTAGTCCAGTTCGTGACGTACGCCATGGCTATCGATATAGACCATGTGGCCCTTGACCGGACCGCACTCGGTGGAAGACTCGGTACTGACGCGCACCACCTTGGCGATATCCAGGTCCTGGGAGTAGTCGTAAGTCTCGTTGGCGGGGGCGCTGGCACTCACAGCGGGCGCCGTGGTTTCGCCCTGGGCGACGGCAAGTGTGCTGAACAGGCCCAGCACGGCGATAAGCAGATAACGCATGGGAACCTCCGGCACCACGAAGGTGGTGAGTTGACTGTGGGGCTCATTCTACAAAGCGCTTGCTGCGGGGATGAACGCCTGCGGGGCAATAGAAGACATCAGCCAAATCGATGACTGCGGCCCTTATATTCATTTGAAAGTTAAAGCGGATTTTTAATTACTTCCAAAGCTCCGCACCTCTGCTGCACAGTCGCTCCCTTTATTCCAAGCCACTTACAGGGTGGTGTTGGCGGATGATTTTCGAGGCAGGTGAAATGCCTCGTAAGGGAGCAAGGCATGGGTGTCAGTCAACCCCTCGGTTACCCATTGATTGGGCAGATGTTCCAAAAGGATTACCAGTGGTTGTGCGGTTCGGTCAGGCGAACGTTGGGGTGTCATCACAGCGCGCAGGACATTGCCTCGGAAACGTTCCTGCGGGTGCTGTCGCTACCGGACCCGGCCGCCATTCGCGAACCCCGCGCACTGCTGACGACCATCGCCCGGCGCCTGGTGTACGAGGGCTGGCGCCGGCAGGATCTGGAGCGCGCCTACTTTGAAAGCCTGGCGCATGCGCCGGTGCATCCGTCACCCGAAGAGCGGGTGTTGGTCATCGAGGCGTTACTGGCCGTGGATCGCCTGCTTGACGGGCTGTCTGCCAAGGCCAAGGCCGCATTTCTCTACCACCAACTGGACGGCCTGACCTACAGCCAGATCGGCGAGCGCTTGCAGGTCTCCACCAGCCGTGTGCAGCAATACATGGCCGATGCCTTCAAGCGCTGCTACCTGGCGATGGCGCAACCATGAGCCTTTTACGCCCGGAAGATGCAGTGGTGGAGGAGGCTGCGCGCTGGATGGCGCTCCTGCAATCGGAGCAGGCCAGCGTTCAGGAACGGCAGGCATTCGAGGCGTGGTGCGCGGAGGACATTCGTCACCGCCAGGTGATTGATCAAATGAGCGGTGGCATACGGCTGTTGCGCAGTCAGACGTTGCACGGGGTACCCAGTGAGCGCCTGTTGCACAGCCTGAAAGCGCCGTCCAGCCGCCGGCGGTTTGTCGCCGGCAGCCTGGGTGTCGTCGCGCTGGCCGCGCTGTTTCTCGGGCGTCGCCAGGGCTGGCTGGGCGATACCGGGGAGCTGTATACCGGCACCGGTGAGCGCAAGCACCTCACGCTGGAGGATGGCAGCTTGCTGACACTGAACGCACAGACTCGGGTAATGGCGCGCTTCGACGCCCACCAGCGCGTGCTGGAGCTGAGGGACGGCGAATTGCTGGTGGATGTAGCCAAGGACCCGACACGGCCTTTCGTGGTGCAAACCCGGCATGGCCAGATTCGTGCCCTGGGCACCCGGTTCCTGGTACAGCATGACGAAGCGTCCACCCGCCTGGCGATGCTGCATTCGCGGGTGGAAGTGGTCACCCGGGACGGCGCGCGCCAAATTGTGGAGGCAGGGCAGAGCCTGCGTTTCGATGAGCAGCACACCTTCGGCACTGGCCCGCTCAAGGGCGATGAAGCGGGCTGGACCCAGGGACGCCTGGAAGTCCACGACCGCGCCTTGAGCGAAGTGATCGATAGCCTGCGCAGCTATCGTCGCGGGATTCTGCGCTTGAGCCCGGACGTCGCCCGGTTGCGCCTGAGCGGCATCTATTCCCTGGACGATACGGATCGAACCCTGCAATTGCTGCAGAACTCATTGCCGATTCGCGTGACTTACCACAGCGCTTACTGGGTGAGCATCGAGTCGCGTTAAACCGGTTATAAACTCATAGCTTCTTTGCCTAAACGCCGCCCTATAAAAATCCGCAGGCTGCTGCTCATCCCCTGTAGACACATTCAACAGGGAGATCCTCGATGTTCTTATTCAAACAACAATTACCACGACTGACGCTGGCGGCGGCGTTGGCGATGGGTGTCTGCACAACATCGGTGATGGCCCAGGAAGCGGCCGCCCAGGTGTTCAGCCTTGATATCGCCGGCGGCCCACTCGATACGGTGCTGCTGGATATCTCCCGGCAGACCGGGGTGATGATTTCGTTCAGTCAACAATTGGTCCAGGGCAAACGCAGCGCCGCCATTCGGGGAAATTTGGGCAGCCTGCAAGCGGTGGACAAAGCGTTGCAGGGCAGCGGCCTGCAAGTGAGTGACAGCGAGCAGGGCCTGACCGTACAGGCGGCGCCCGTGGTGCCCACCCAGGCAGCCCCGGCAGCAGGAAAAAGCACCGACTACCGCCTCGAAAAAGTCACCGTGACCGGCTCGGCGATTCGCCGGGTGGACGCTGAAACAGCCGTGCCGGTGACTATCCTGCGGGTCGAGCAACTGCGCGAACAGGGTGTGAGCACCACCGAAGAGTTGATCAACCGCATCTCTGCCAATCAGTCCTCCGTTGGCTCCGGGCGCTCGGTGGGTTCCAGCAGCGGCGGTGCGGCCTTTGCCGATTTGCGCGGGATTGGCGCGAACAAAACCCTGGTGTTGCTCAACGGCCGACGCCTGAGCAATAACGCGGTCAACACCACCAACGGCTCCGGGGTGGATTTGAACACCATCCCGTTCGCTGCCATCGACCGTGTGGAAGTCCTGCGCGATGGCGCGTCGGCGCTGTACGGCACCGACGCGATTGGCGGGGTGATCAACTTCATCACCAAGACCAGCCTGACCGGCGGCCAGCTGTCGACCAATTACGACTCGCCGACGCGCTCCGGCGGCGGCGACAGCCATAACTTCAGCGGCAGCTACGGTTTCGGCGACCTTGAAGAGGACCGCTTCAACGTGTTCGGCGTGGTCAGCTATGACAAGCAGACGCGCCTGGCGGCCAAGGACCGGGACTTCACCTACAACTATCAGCCCGGTCGCGGCCTGGATTTCACCTCCGGCACCGCCGCGCCGGCTAACTGGAGCCAGGGCAGCAACGCGACCAACCCGCTGGCCGGCTCCGGCTGCCACTCGCCGGGGCTGTTGTCACGCAATGGCATCTGCCGCCAAAGCCTGTGGAGTTACCTGGACCTGGTGCCTGAAACCGAAAAAACCTCGGCCTTTGCCAAGGCCACCGGCAAGCTGGCCGATGACCATAACGTCAGCCTTGAGTACTTCTGGGCGCGCAACGAAAACCGGACGCAGATTGGCCCGGGCACCCTGATGGGCGCCCAGGTCAATCCGGGTACGCCTTTCTATCCTGGCAACGGCATCACCCCGGGCCCTACGGGGTTCGCCCTGGACCCGACACAGCCGGTGGACGTGAACTGGCGCGAATCCGATGCCGGCGCGCGCAAACACGAAGATGACAACACCAGCCAGCGCCTGCTGCTGAGTTTCGAAGGCAACGTGGCGAGTTGGGACTACAACGTCGGCGCGTCCTACAACCAGAACAAAGTGGTGCAAACCATTCTCGACGGTTATGTGAACGACCAGACCATCAGCCAGGGTATCGCCAGCGGCGTGATCAACCCGTTCGGCCCGCAGAGTGAAGCGGGCAGGGCGTTGCTGGCGTCCAGCCGCGTCGATGGCGACTACGCCACCGCCGTTGGCCGGGTGAAGAGTATCGACGGGCGCGTGAGCCGTGAAATCGGCGACTGGTTTGGTGCAGGCCCCACGGGCCTGGCGCTGGGAGGTGAATACCGCAAGGAAGATTTTCACCAGGATTTCGCCCAGTTTGCCGAGACCGTGCAGAGCCTCGGCGTAGACCCCAATGGCGCGGTGCGCGGCAATCGCAGCGTCTCGGCCGAGTACGCCGAGGTCAACGTACCGGTGCTCGAAAGCCTGGAGCTTTCCGCCGCAGTGCGGCATGACAAATACAGCGACTTTGGCAGCACCACCAACCCGAAATACTCGTTCCGTTTCCAGCCGTTCAAGGAGTTGGTGGTTCGTGGCGCCTACAGCGAAGGGTTCCGTGCACCGTCGCTGTATGAGTTGTACAACCCGACCTACACCAGCTACACCGTGGCCAACTACAACGACCCGCGCTTGTGCCCGGGCGGCACCCCGGCCAATGGCGGGATCGGCAACCGCGACTGCGCCCAGCAGTTCCGCCGGCAGACCGGCGGCAACGGCAGCCTGAGCCCGGAGACCGCCCGTAACGTGACCTTTGGTTTCGTATTCCAACCCATTGAACGCTTGAGCGCCGGCCTGGATTTCTGGTGGATCACCATCGCCAACCAGATCGCCGAGTTCCCGGAGTCGTCGGTCTTCGACGACCCGGACGCCTATGGCGACCGCTTGATTCGCAAGGCTGACGGCTCCATCGATCACATCGTTACCGGCCTGGCCAACCTGGGTAAAACCAAAACCAACGGCGTCGACGTGAGTTTTGACTACCGCTTCCCGAGCACCGCCATCGGTGACTTCGGCATCGGCCTGCAAGGCACCTACGTCAACGAATACAAATACCAGCAGGAGCTCAAGGGCGCCTACATCGACAAACTCGGTGATTTCCGTGGCGGCGAGTTCTCCACCGCGGGCGCCGTTGCGCGCTGGCGCCACAGCCTGACCGGTACCTGGGCGCGGGGACCACTGGGCGTTAGCCTGACCAACCGCTACACCAGTGGTTATCACGACTCGGACCCCGAAACCCACGACGCCGTGGGCTCCTACAACGTCTGGGACCTGGCGGGCACCTACAACTGGAGCAAGTCCCTGGCCGTCACCCTGGGCGCGAAAAACCTGTTTGACCGGGCGCCGCCTTTCAGCAACCAGACCTACGCCTTTCAGAGCGGGTACGACCCGAAATACGCCGACCCGTTTGGTCGGATCCTGTATACCCGAGTCAGCTACAACTTCTGATTTTTATAATCATCCAGTCTAACGCTGCTCTATAAAACAGGCTGATCCACTGCACATACCGGGTAGGTGCAGCGGATCAGCCTGTCCATAACCTTATTCCAAAACGGTATTTCCACGTCTTTCATAAGACTCCTTATGATCACGTCATAACTCGTTATGACAAGTGGTCCTGATGAACGAATCAACCGTCGCCTTATCCCCTCTGTCCAGCGTTCCGCTGCATGCCCAGCTGCGGGATCTGCTGCGCAGCCGCATCCTCGATGGTGAATACGCACCAAACACCCAGATGCCTTCCGAAAGCGAACTGGGTGCGCGCTTCAAGGTCAGCCGCATCACCGTGCGCCAGGCGCTGGGTGATCTGCAAAAGGAAGGCCTGATCTACAAGATCCACGGCAAAGGCACCTTCGTCTCCAAACCCAAGGCTTATCAGAACGTCAGCACCCTGCAGGGGTTGGGCGAGTCCATGACCGAGCGCGGCTATGAAGTGATCAACCGCCTGCGCAGCTACCGCTTTGTGCCCGCCGACAAGCTGGTTGCCGAGCGCCTGGGTGTGGAGGAGGGCACCACGGTCACGCAGATCAAGCGCGTACGGCTGATCAACCGCGAACCGGTGTCGCTGGAAATCACCTACCTCAGCCAGGCCCTGGGCGAACGCCTGGAAAACGCCGACCTGGTGACCCGCGACATCTTCCTGATCCTGGAGAACGACTGCGGCTTGCAACTGGGCCACGCCGACGTGGCGATTGACGCGGTACTCGCCGACAGCGAGCTGACCCAGGCGCTGAACGTCGAGGCCGGTTCGCCGATCATGCGCATCGAACGCCTGACCCACACCGCCGACGGCCAGCCGGTGGACTTTGAACACCTGTATTACCGCGGCGATGCCTTCCAGTATCGACTGCGTATCGACCGTCAGCGAGGTAGCCGCCCGTGAGCCGCAAAACCCTGGAACTGGAATACGACATCGTGGTGATCGGCGGCGGTACTGCCGGCCCCATGGCGGCGATCAAGGCCAAGGAGGCCAACCGTGACCTGCGCGTGTTGTTGATCGACAAGGCCAACGTCAAGCGCAGCGGCGCCATCAGCATGGGCATGGACGGGCTGAACAACGCGATTATCCCCGGCCACTCCACGCCGGAGCAGTACACCAAGGAAATCACGATTGCCAACGACGGCATCGTCAACCAGGCGGCGGTGTATGCCTACGCGACCCACAGCTTTGAAACCATCGAGCAACTGGACCGCTGGGGCGTGAAGTTCGAGAAGGACGAAACCGGCGATTATGCGGTGAAGAAAGTCCACCACATGGGCGCCTACGTATTGCCGATGCCGGAAGGGCACGACATCAAGAAGGTGCTGTATCGCCAGCTCAAGCGGGCCCGGGTCACGATCACCAACCGTCTGGTGTGCACCCGTTTGCTGACCGACAGCGACGGCGCGGTAAATGGCGTGATGGGGTTTGATTGCCGCACTGCGGACTTCCAGGTGATCAAGGCCAAGGCCGTGATCCTGTGCTGCGGCGCGGCTGGCCGCCTGGGCTTGCCGTCGTCGGGTTACCTGATGGGCACCTATGAAAACCCGACCAACGCCGGCGACGGCTACGCCATGGCCTACCACGCCGGTGCCGAGCTGGCGAACCTGGAGTGCTTCCAGATCAACCCCCTGATCAAGGATTACAACGGCCCGGCCTGCGCCTATGTCACCGGGCCCCTGGGCGGCTACACCGCGAACAACAAGGGCGAGCGCTTCATCGAGTGTGACTACTGGAGCGGGCAGATGATGTGGGAGTTCCACCAGGAGCTGGAAAGCGGCAACGGGCCGGTGTTCCTCAAGCTCGATCACCTGGCCGAGGAAACCATCCAGAACATCGAACAGATCCTGCACAGCAACGAGCGCCCCAGCCGTGGCCAGTTCCACGCCAACCGGGGCACTGATTACCGCAGCCAGATGGTCGAAATGCACATCTCCGAGATCGGCTTTTGCAGCGGGCATTCGGCGTCGGGTGTGTGGGTCAACGAGCGCGCCGAGACCTCGGTCAAGGGCCTGTATTCGGCGGGCGACATGGCCGCCGTGCCGCATAACTACATGCTGGGTGCGTTCACCTATGGCTGGTTCGCCGGCACCAACGCCGCCAGCTTTGTGGCCGGGCGCGAATTCAGCGCTGTGGATGCCGGGCAAGTGGCCGCCGAACAGGCCCGGGTGTACGCCCCGCTGGACCGCGAAACCGGCCTGCCGCCGGCCCAGGTCGAGTACAAGCTGCGGCGTTTCGTCAACGATTACCTGCAACCGCCCAAGGTCACCCGCAAGATGGAAATCGGCTTGCAACGCTTCGCCGACATCGAGCGCGACCTGGACCAGATGAAGGCCCACAACCCCCACGAGTTGATGCGTGCCATGGAAACCAGCGTGATCCGCGACTGCGCCGAGATGGCCGCCCGCGCCTCGCTGTACCGTGCCGAAAGCCGTTGGGGCCTGTACCACCACCGGGTCGATCACCCACAGCGCAACGACGCCGACTGGTTCTGCCATTGCCACCTGAAAAAGGGCGACGACGGGCAAATGGTCAGCTTCAAGAAACCCGTCGAGCCCTATGTGATCCCACTGGACGCCGAAGAGATGCAGGCTTACGACCGCCTGCGCGTAGGGGCTGACGCCGCCTGAATGTGCCTCCCCAAGCTCGCTCACCACAGGACACCGTGAAATGGCCTATCAGCCCCAGGAAATATTCTTCCGCTCCAACGCCCCGGTGACGGTGGACGAAGACAAGTGCATCGCCGAAAAAGGCTGCACGGTCTGCGTCGACGTGTGCCCGATGGACCTGCTGGCGATCAACCCGGCAACGCAGAAAGCGTACATGGCGTTCGATGAGTGCTGGTACTGCATGCCCTGCGAAAAAGATTGCCCCACGGGCGCAGTCAAGGTCGAGATCCCGTATCTGCTGCGCTGAGATCTGCCGCAAAAGCCATCCGCCAACCCCGGACGCCGCCCGAGCAACACCCCCTCGTTTCCCACCACGCCAGACCGTGGCGGAGACGACTCTTTTAACCATGATTCGAGGGGAAATACCCAATGTTATTGCGCGCAACGTTGGCCGGCCTGGTGCTGGCTTCCTTGAGCCTGTCGGCTCAGGCACAAACGATCCGGGTGGCCATCGGCACCCAGGACACCACCATCAACTGCGCGGCCGGCGGCTTGCTGATCCGCGAGCTGGGGCTGTTGGACAAGTACCTGCCGCACGACGGCAAGTACAAGGACGCCACCTACGACGTCCAGTGGAAAAACTTCACCAGTGGCGCGCCGCTGACCAATGAAATGGTCGCCGGCAAACTGGACTTTGGCGCAATGGCCGACTTCCCCGGCGCCTTCAACGGCGTGGCGTTTGAGGCCGCAGGCAAGCACAGCCTGTTTATCAGCGTGCTGTCGGGCAATATCAAGGGCAGCGGCAACGGCATCGTGGTGCCGGTCGCTTCCAGCGCCCAGTCGTTGGCGGACCTCAAGGGCAAGACGATTTCCGTGCCGTTCGCCTCGACGGCCCATGGCATGTTGCTGCGCGCCGTAGCGGCCCAGGGTTGGGACCCGCTCAAGGACGTCAACATCATTGCCCAGGCCCCCGAAGTGGCGGGCTCGGCGTTGCAGGCCAACAAGATCGACGCCCACGCCGACTTTGTGCCGTTTGGCGAGTTGTTCCCCAACCGTGGTTTCGCCCGCAAGATCTACGACGGTTCGCAATCCAACACCCCGACATTCCACGGCGCACTGGTGGACGAGAACTACGCCAAACAGTACCCGGAAGTCGTCGTTGCCTACCTGCGTGCGAGCATCGAGGCCAATCAGTTGCTGGCCGCAGAGCCGGAGAAGTACAGCGAGCTGATCGAAAAAGTCACCGGCGTTGAAGCCGAGGTCAACTACCTGTTCCATGGCCCGCTGGGCGTGCAAACCCGCGACTTGAGCTGGAAGCCCGAGTACCGCCAGGCCGTCGGCACCGCCATCGACACCCTCAAGTTGCTGAAAAAGGCCGACCGTGGCCTGGACCTCACGACCTTTATCGATGAACAGTACATCCGCGCCGCGTTCAAGGCGTCGGGCCTGGACTACCAGGCGCAATTGGGCAACTACGCCCAGTCGCCGCTGAAGGCCAACGATGCGCTGACCGGTGCGCCGATCACTGACTGGAAGCATGTCGCGCAAATCTGGGTCAAGGGTGAGCCCAAGGTGCGGGATTACGCATCGGCCGAGGCGGCATTCACCGCACTGGACAGCCTCAACAAACAAGGCAAGGCCGTGCGGGCGGTGTATGCCCAGGCCGAGGACAGCGGCATCAAGTTGCTGGCGAGCCAGGCCTGGTTTGCGACCAACAAGCAAGGCCAGCTCAGTGCATTCCTGCTCAAGGGCCAGGCGCAGCAGTTCGCCCAGGCCCAGGGCGGCAAGGTGTTCAACTTTACCGACGCCGGCGCGCAGGCCGTTGCCGGTCGCTGAGGGAGCGCGTTCATGACAAGCACCCCATGGCGCTGGCTGCCCAAGGCCGCTTCGCTGCTGTTGTGCCTGCTGTTCTGGCAGTTGGCGGCCAGCCTGCATTGGAACCTTGGCCTGGTGACCTTTGCCAATGTGCCCACGCCGGGTTCCGTGGTGCAGGCCGCCCTGGGCCTGGTGGACTCGGGCAAGCTCGCCCGGCACTTGAGTGCGAGCCTGACCCGGGTGTTTGAAGGTTACCTGGCGGCGGCAGTGGTGGGGATCGGCCTGGGCATCGCGATAGGCCGCTGGAAGTGGGCGGAAGACCTGCTGTTGCCGCCGCTGGAGGTGATCCGGCCGATTCCGGCGGTGGCCTGGATCCCGTTGGCGATCCTGATGTTTCCGTCGTCGGAGTTGTCGATGATCTTCATCACCTTCACCGGCGCGCTGTTTCCGGTGCTGCTCAATACCGTGCATGGCGTGGAAGGCGTCGACCCGCGCCTGATCGCCTCGGCGCGCAGCCTGGGGGCAGGGCGCCGGGCAATCCTGCTGGAGGTGATTGTGCCGGGCGCCGCACCGAGCATCATCACTGGCCTGGCAATTGGCATGGGCACCTCCTGGTTCTGCCTGGTGACGGCGGAAATGATCTCCGGCCAGTACGGTATCGGCTATTACACCTGGGAGTCCTACACCATCCAGAACTATGCCGACATTGTCGTCGGCATGCTGTTGATCGGCGTGCTGGGCATGGGCAGCAGCCTGTTGGTCAAGCGCCTTGGCGCATTGTTCACTCCCTGGCATCGACCACGAGGTAAAGCCTGATGAGTCATCTTGAAGGCTGTGTCGACATACGCGGCTTGTCCATTGTCCTGGGCGAACAGCAGCAGGCGTTCGAGGCGGTAAAGGCCCTGGATTGCAGGATCGAACCGGGGCAGTTCGTGTGCATCCTCGGCCCGTCCGGGTGTGGCAAGTCGACCTTGCTCGGCGCGCTGGCCGGGCACCTCACCCCGAGCCTGGGCACCCTGGAAATGGACGGCCAGCCGGTGGTGGGGCCGTCACAGCAGCGCGGCATGGTGTTTCAGCAACACACGCTGTTCCCCTGGCGCTCGGTGCGCGAAAACGTCGCCTTCGGCCTGAAGATGCGCGGCGTGGGCAAGGTCGAGCGCCTCGCCGCCGCCGATGAAATCCTTGAGCTGGTGGGCCTCGAAGGCTTTGCCGAGCGTTGGCCAAACCAGCTGTCGGGCGGCATGCAGCAGCGGGTGGAAATTGCCCGGGTGCTGATCAACCGTCCCGGCCTGCTGTTGATGGACGAACCCTTCGGCGCGCTGGACGCCCTGACCCGCATGAAAATGCAGGCCTTGCTGCTCGACATCTGGACACGTATCCGCACCACCGTGGTGTTTGTCACCCATGACATCGACGAAGCGTTGTTCCTGGCCGATCGCATTCTGGTCATGAGCCCGCGTCCCGGACGCATCATCGAAGACTTCCAGCTGACTTTCCCGAGACCCCGCAGCACCGAGCTGATGACCTCGCCGGAATTTACCCACCTCAAGCGCCATTGCCTGGAGCTGCTGCACCACGAAGATGGCCGCCAGTTGCCCCGGCTGAACCCGCTCGGGCTGCCCAACGATCACCCAAGACCGCGATTTGCCATATGACCTATGAAACCGAAAACCCCGACATCGAAGCCCTGCGCCCACGGCTCCAGGCGGCGGATGCCGGCATGCGCCGGATCGCCCTGATTGACCTGGCCGACCTCGAAGACCCCGACGGCCTGGTGTGGTTGGTGGACAGCCTGAGCAACGACCCGGCCACCGACGTGCGCGCCCAGGCCGCCAGCCTGCTTGAAGCCTGGGAAGAAGATGAGGTGGTCGAGGCGCTGTGCCAGGCACTGACCGACCCTGAAGCGTCGGTACGTGACGCTGCCGCCCAGAGTTTGAGCGTGCTCAAGACAACGCAGGCGGGCCGGTTGCTATTGCCCTGGACCACCCACGCCGATGTCAGCGTACGCACCGCGATATTCCGTGCCCTGCGCGAGCTGCGCCTGGAGGCCGCGGCACCTTCGGCGTTGCTGGCGCTGAACGATGCCGATGCCGGCGTACGCCGTGAAGCAGTGGGCGTGCTCGGCTGGCTCAAACACCTGCCAGCCCTGGAGGCGTTGGCGACATTGGCCAGTAGCGACCCGGATATCGAAGTCCGCCGAGCTGCCACCGGTGCCCTTGGCCTTGCCAGTGATGATCGGGTACTGCCGGCGCTGTATCAGGCGTTGCAGGACGCCACCTGGCAGGTGCGAGAAGAGGCGGCGACCACCCTGGGCAAAGTCGGTAGCGCCAGCGCTGGCGAAGCCTTGATCCACGCACTGGCCGACGACTACTGGCAAGTGCGCCTGCGCGCCACCCGCAGCCTGGGGCGCCTGCGGTACACACCAGCGTTGCAGGCGCTGATCCTGACGTTGGGGCACAGCATCAGCAACCTGCGCAAAGAAGCCGCCCTGGCGCTGGGCGAGTTGGGCGACCGGCAAGCCCTTGGCCCGTTGCGGGACGCTGCCGACGACGGCGACCCGGAAGTGCGCAAGGCCGTACGCATTGCCCTGGCCCAACTGCAATGAACAGCGCGCCTGAACGCATTGGCCGGGATGACGAAGGGCGCTTGAGGCTGGAGTGGCGTGAGGGCGTGCAATGGATCGACCACGCTCGCCTGCGCCGTGAATGCCCGTGCTCACAGTGCCGGGCCTTTCGGCTGAGAGGCACGCCGCCGCTGGTGTCGGACGGCGTGCGGGTGCTGGAAGTCCACCCCCAGGGATATGGCGTGCAGTTGATCTTCAGCGATGGGCACCAGCGGGGGATTTACCCGTGGGCTTATCTGGCCGGGTTGGGGGAATCAAAATGACCTGAGCGCTATGAAGAGGTCCCGGCCAGGTGCGGAGGCAAACGGCGGAGCGTCCATAGCGTGGTGAAGAGTGCCGCCACGGCGCTCAGGGCGATGCCGATCAACATCGGCGCCGGCGTATGGTCGGCAAACACACCCACCACCGCCATGCACACGGCGGCGGTGATCATTTGAATGGCGCCCAGCAGTGCTGATGCAGAGCCGGCCACGGCGCCGTGGTCTTCCAGGGACAACACCCCGGCTGCCGGCAGCAGCAGGCCGAGAAAACCAAAGCCGATAAACAGCAACGCCATCATCAACGGCAGGCTATTGGCCCACAGGGTGGTGAGCGCCAGCACGGTCATGACCGTCGCCACGCCCGTCACCGACCAGCGAATCAGCGGCGCCAGGCCAAAGCGTGCGCTCAAGCGCGCCGTGAGTTGGCTGAGGGCAAAAAACGACGCGGCGTTGAGGGCGAAGCACAGGCTGAATTGGGTCGGCGTAAGCCCGTAGTACTCGATGTAAACGAACGGCGCGCTGCCGATGAACACGAAGAAGGTCGCCAGGCCAAAACCGCCCACCACCGACAACCCGGTAAACACCGGATCACGCAGCAGCGCGCCGTAGCTGCCGAACGCATTGCCCAGGGTCTTGCCCAGGCGCCGTTCGGCGGGATGGGTTTCCGGCAGTTGCACGGCGGTCATGATCAGGCACAGCACCGCGGCCACGGCCAGCGCCCAAAACACTTCACGCCAGCTCCACACTGCGATCACCAGGCTGCCGGCCAGCGGTGCGAGGATCGGTGAAATACTCACCACCAGCATCAGCAACGCCATCAACCGGGCGGCTTCATGGCCGGTGTACAGGTCACGGACAACCGCCCGGGGAATCACCATCCCGGCGCAGGCGCCAAAGGCCTGCAAGGCCCGGAAGCCAATCAGCACCTCGATGTTTGGCGCCAGGGCGCAGCCAATACTGCCCACGATGAAAATCACCAGGCCGGCATAGATCGGCGGCTTGCGCCCGAACACGTCGCTGATCGGCCCGTAAAACAACTGGCACACCCCGATGATCATGAAGAACACCGTGAGGCTCATCTGCACGGCAGCAGGCGAGGCGTGCAGGCTGGCGCCCAGCGTCGGCAAGGCCGGCAGGTAGCTGTCGATGGCAAAGGGGCCGACGGCGGTGATCAACCCCAGCAACAGGGCGAGGTGGGCGATACTTCTAGGCATGGGGGTTCCGGGCGGCATCAAAAGAGCGGCAAGCTTAAGTAGCGCGGCCCGGGTATACAAGCAGGTACGGCAGAGTAACCGGCTAGGTGTTGCGCAGGTCCTCGTCCTGCCACTTAAGCGACAAATCGCGCATTTGCTGCATGAACTCGCGCATGTCGTGCAGGCGCGCCGTGGGGTAATACGTGACTTCGGGGGATTTGCTCGATGTGGCCCTGCGGACCAACAGCCCGCGATCTTCGAGTGAGCGCAAACGCACAGTCAACACCCGCGCAGAGATGCCTTCGACCCGACGCCGCAAAGCGCCAAACCGGGTAGGGCCGTCGGCCGTCAGTACCAGCAGGATATGCAAAGTCCACGGCGCGGTAATCAGCTCCAGCAGCACCCTCATTGCACACCGCTGGGTCTCGGATTCGCCCGTTTCGCAGGGTGTTTTTTCGATTTGGATCGATGACATCGGCATGGCTCCAGGGCACCCAGTTACTTGAAAGTGCCTACTTACAATGATTTTTCGGGCGACTTACTGTGAACGCATTCGAGTGACATTCAGAGGATTCGTCATGGGCCGTTTGGTCAATAGAGTAGCCATTGTAACGGGTGCATCCAAGGGCATCGGTGCGGCGATCGCCGTCTTGTTCGCCGCGGAAGGAGCCTCGGTTGTCGTCAATTATTCCAGCAGCCAGAGCGGTGCGCAGGCCGTGGTCGCGCAGATCCATGCGTCGGGTGGCAAGGCGATTGCGGTCAAGGGCGACGTGTCCGTTGGTGCCCAGGCCGTCGGGATTGTCGAGGCGGCCATTTCAAGCTTTGGGCGGCTGGATATCCTCGTCAACAACGCCGGCGTTTATGAGTTCGCGCCACTGGCCGGGATCACCGAAGGGCACTTTCATAAGGTGTTCAACATCAACGTGCTGGGCCCGCTGCTGATGACGCAAGCTGCCGCGAAGTATCTGGGGGAGGGCAGCAGCGTGATTAACATCGGTTCCAATGTCACTCACATGAAACCCCCCACGTCTGCGGTGTACACCGCGAGCAAAAGCGCAGTGGAGGGCATCAGCGGCGTACTGGCCAAGGAGTTGGGTGGGCAAGGAATACGGGTTAACACGCTCAACCCCGGCCCGACACGTACCGATGGCACGCGGAGCATGATGGAAAGCGAGATGAGCCAGGTACTGATCGACCAGACGCCATTGGGCCGGATGGGGTTGCCCGAGGATCTTGCGAAAGCGGCGTTGTTCCTGGCATCGGAAGAGTCGGGCTGGGTTACCGGCGATGTACTGGTGGTCAGTGGGGGGCTGTAAGGCCGCTCGAAGGGTGATAACTCAACTAAATATCCATTTAGTTGAGTTGGGTATCAGGGGCAGGGGATCAGGGTTGGGCGAGGGCAGACGTGCGTCGTTCAGCAATGCGCTCCACCGTTTGCATATGTTCCGTGCCCCACTGGCACAGCGCACCCAGCGCTGTGGCCAGGGATTGCCCGAAGGGCGTCAGGGAATACTCGACTTTGGGCGGTATTTCGTGGAAATCAACGCGTGCAATGATCTCGTCACGCTCCAGTTCCTTGAGTTGCTGGATCAGCACCTTATCGGTGACACCGCCAACTGCGCGCCTTAATTCGCCATATCGGTGAACATTCTGCGCCAGGTTGAACAGAACGAGCGGCTTCCATTTGCCACCAATCACCGCCAGAGCGGCTTCGAGACCACAGTTGAAAGAGTTGTTGGCCATGGTTGTGCAGGCTCCGGAGGGTACTTACTAAAAGGTGCATACTATTCAAAAGAATAGCGCAGTTCTACAGTTGGGCCTCAACGTTATTCTTTGGAGTTAATCATGAGCAGGCTCAACGGGAAAATTGCGGTGGTGACCGGCGGCAACAGCGGCATCGGCTTGGCAACGGCCATTCGCTTTGCGGCTGAGGGCGCGCAGGTGGTGATCGTCGGACGGCGGCAGGAAGAACTGGATAAAGCGCTGCAGCTGATCGGACCTGATGCTGTCGCTATCCGAGGTGACATTTCAAATCTGGAGGATCTGGAGCGAATCTTCGCTCAAGTGAAAGCCACCAAAGGTCGGGTTGACGTGCTGTTTGCCAATGCTGGCCTGGGGGATTTCCAGCCGATCGGGTCGATCACCGAGGAATCGTTTGACCGTACCTTCGGCATCAACGTCAAAGGCACACTGTTCACCGTGCAAAAAGCCTTGCCACTGATGAGTGCTGGCAGCTCAGTCATCCTTACCGGTTCGACCACAGGAACCATGGGAACACCGGCTTTCAGCGTCTACAGCGCCACAAAAGCGGCACTGCGTAACTTCGCAAGGAGCTGGGCGCTTGACCTGAAAGGCACGGGCATTCGTGTCAACGTACTTTCGCCCGGACCGATCGCGACACCAGGCCTGGACCTGGCGCTTTCAGGTACCGGTCAAAAGGATGCGATCGTTGACAGCATGGTTGAACAGTTGCCGCTGGGACGCATCGGTCAGCCGGAAGAAGTTGCGGCGGCGGCGTTGTTCCTGGCGTCGGATGAAAGCAGCTTCATGACCGGCAGTGAAATGTTTGTGGACGGTGGGTTTGCACAAGTCTGAGACGCAGCGTTTTGAGGGGCGGTAGTCCCCAGAACTAAAGTATTGACATTTTTACCGCCTAAAAATAGCAAAAAAAACAGTCCGTTAGCAAAATCTAGCATCAGCGTGGTGCCAAGATGTGAAAAGAAATTAGTCCCGGCTTTGGAAGTGTTTATTTTCCTAAGAATGCGTAGGAACTAAATTACTGTCGGTGCTGCAGCAACACTATAGGAGCCCGAACGCCGGCTGAAAGGGGAGGTCATTACCCACTGCGTATAGGTCACAGAGGCTATTGTTGGATGGATGGCCCCAATCTGAGTTTGCCTCCTTCGACCTCAGTAAATGCAGATTATGACAAGGGGGGACGTATTTGACCAAGGGCCGTTTTGTCCCGGTCAGTGTGTTATTGGGTTTGGTGATAACGCGTTAATCACGAGCAAAAATTAAGCGCACTAATTGGCTTATTTTTTAATTGGGGCTCGCTGAAAAGGTAAGGGGTTTTGCCTATTTCTTATAGGCCAGCATACGAGGGCGGATCTCAGGTTGACAATCTCTAAAGCGCGGAAGCTCTGAATATTAATACACTACACGTATGCATATGGCAGGACTGAAAGCCTTTGCATTAATTCGATACTAAACACGTAGCTGTATTTAAGTTGAAGAACACCTATTTGACCGCAGGCTGACCTTTTTGCAGGACCACTATATGGCAATTAAGCGATAAAAATTTATGATTAATTGATATAACAAAAAAAATATTCTGGGGGTAGATTAAAGCCTAATGAAAGCGGAGAGCTGGTATGGCTTCGGGCAAGCAATCTCTCAAGCAAGCGCATAGGAAGCGAATTATTCGAGAGGTAAGAGCGCGCGGTCACAGTAATAGAAATCTCTGGTATGTGTACAGTGTCAAGCTCAAACAGGACTTGGTGTTGTCTTCTGATCTAGCGTTAGTCTACTGGCTAGTATTTCTTGAGATTGATCTAGATGTGGTGTCATTTCGGCAGTCTGAGGGAAGCGAAACTTTTGATTTTCTAGTTCGAAAAAGGTCAGGAGATCTAGTTGAAGTTGAACTCTCGAACTTGGAAGAGTCTGCGGATAACAGTAGTGAGAAAAGTGTTCGACTTTCATCAGTGCAAATTATGAAGGAGGCGCCTTTCGCGATAAAAATTATGAAGGCTTTGGCATTCGCCGCGGCTATCAGATCGCTCGATTGTGTAGCAGCTTCGAATGCCGTACGTGCAATTGAGGTGTCGCTTGGGGAGGGGGACATAAAGAGTGTACTTTCAAAGGCTCCGCTTGTTGCCCCTCCGATAATTTGCGGTGTTTTAGTACGTCACTTTATCGCGGGGCATATCGAAATTGATTTTGCGGGTAAACCCTCGTTCGGTTACCACACTCAATGGAGATGTCGGTCATGACTACGATAAATAATGAGTCTAACAATTGGGTAGAAAGCTTAAGCAAGCGGGCGATAGCACTGGGCACTTTTCATGACTGGCCAAAACCTGAATTGGTGGGGTTGACAGATCAAGAGCGAGAGGAATTTCAGCTAAAGTTTTTGGCAATGAAACTCTACTGTGAAGGCCTACCAATAAAGAGCATCGTTGCTGCAACAGGTATAAGTAGGCAGTGTATAAATTATTATGCATCACGGTGCATGCAGTTAGCTCCTGATGGCTTGTGTTGGGGATGCCGCGCACTGCTTCCATACTTGCATACGAAGAAATATAGCAGGTCTAAGCCGGTGGTCTCAAAACTTCCTGAAGCTCAAGGCGGATACTCGGGGCTCCTGGGTGCAGCTTTAAAAAAGTATCCAGAATTAGAAGATAGGTTTATTAGAAAAGTTCTTTCTTATTCAGATTCAGATTCTGAAAGCGAGTATGCCATCCGGTCAAAAACGTTACATAAGATATTTCTTACCTTGCTTAAGGAGTTCGGTGCTCAAAAAAATGAATGGCCCTTTAACACTTTGTATCAAGGGCAGCGCACGATATATGACTACATCAAAAGTATAAAAGAAAGCAATTTTAGTCGTGTTATACGCCTTGAAGGAACGCGCGAGGCGAAAGCACATATGGCAGTCGGAAAGGGATTAAGGCCTAGATTGGTCTATACTGAGCCATTCGACGCTGTTGAGATTGATTCTTATAAAACCGATTGCCACTCCTCAATTCTAATGAAATCGCCGAATGGAACTTATGTCCCTAAAAGAATTAGCCGAATATGGGTAGTTCTCATGATTGATTGTGCATCGGGGGCGGTGCTGTCTTATAAGTGTGTTTTCAGATCTGAGATTTCAGCCACCGACGTGGTTGATGTCATGCGCTATTCTGTTGTCGGGCAGCAAAAACCAGAACCAGTTATTGAAGGACTGATATATCCCGATGGCAGTGGGGTACCTAATGAGGTCATTCAGCAGTGTAAAGGAGCGTTATTTACAGTCGTAAAATTCGATGGAGCACTGGCTCACTTATCGGAAAAGGTTACAAATGCTGCAAGAAAAGAGTTGGGCTACTTCTGGACGGTGGGTGCTCCCGCGCACTTTGAAGGGCGACCATATGTAGAGCATTTATTTGGTTTGCTTTCCAATAACGTATTCTGCCGGCTTTTAAGTACAACGGGCCACGGCCCCAACAATGGCCGCGCGGAAAATTGCGAGGAGATGGCGACGCAAGCCCCGATTCTTGTTGAGCACTTACTTCATCTACTTGATGTTGAAATAGCGCAGCATAATACAAGGATGAGCGAAGGTTTATTTTTCTTGTCACCGTTAGAATTTATCAGACAAAAACTGGAGAAGGATAACCATCACTTTATGGTGAGGATGTTACCGGATGCCAGTGTCAAGGGGGATACTATATTGCAAATGAAGAAAACAGTTAATGTTCGTGGTAGCAAAAAAAATGGCCGCCACCCTTATATTCAGTTTATGAAAGTTCGTTACACGTCAAGCTATTTGCACGATGCATGGGCAATGATTGGATCGAAGGTTGTACTGCACATTGACGAAAACGACTTAAGGTTCGTAACAGCATTCACGATGGAGGGTTTTTTGCTCGGAAATCTTATTGCAGTTGGGAAATGGGCAGATACCAAGCATGATTTACGAACCCGAAAAGCCATCAACTCAAAGGTGGCGGATAGAACGTTGCAAGTCAGCCTTGAGCAAGATCCAGTTCTAGCTTATCTGGCTTTCTTAAGTAAATCGAAGAGCAAAAAAACCATAGCTATTTCGGCCGACTCTGCAACCGAGGCGAAGCGCGTAGCGAGCGAGGCGGGAGCGCCATTAGTAGTTTCCGACTCCGTTAATAATCCAATCCCTTCTCTGGAAGGGAAACCGTTGGAGTTTTCGGACTCATTAATCATTGGAAGAAAGACTCCTGACCTAAACGAGCTGCTCAGGAAAAAAAGGCTAAAATAATGACATCTAAACAAGAGTTTGATAGGGAGGCTCATCTAGAGAGTCATCCGATTGTGAGTACTTTTTATACACTGATTACACCGATGATTGCCAAAGTCTATTCTATTTTTCGTGAAAGAGTCTTCTCAAGACACACAGGCACCTTTTTGTATGCTCAGCCGAGAATGGGTAAGACAAGGTGCGCTAATGCCGTTAGAGACCTACTGGCCACCGAGTTTCCCAAGAAGTATGTCCTGTACCATACCGCAGATGGAAACAAGTCAGCTCATTTGACTCGCGATTTAATTTTTGGAGTAGGGTTGTACAAAAACCCAAAAGAGTCATATAGCGCCTTGATTGAAAAATTTATCCTTCATGTACGTGTTGAAGTGGAATCAAGAGGGGGTAGGCACTTTGTAATAATCATTGATGAAAATCAACTTTTGTCGATAGACAGTTGGAATGAGTTGCTGGTCATTCATAATCGTTTGGAGGAGCATGGTATCAGTATGACGACGCTAGGGTTCGGACAGGAGGAGATACTTGAAAGACGAAATTTATTTTTCGGTCTTGGAGCAACCAACTTGGTGGCTCGATTCTTAAGTGAGCCAATTCATTTTGACGGTTGCTTGTCTGAGGCCGACTTTGAAAGCATACTCAACGAGTATGATTTGAATAAAGAGTACCCGCTTGACTCAGGATGTACTTATACTGATTTCTTTTTGCCTAAGGCATTTGCAGCAAATTTTCGAATGACCAGTTGCAAAAAGATCATCTGGGCCGAGTTAATGAATATAGCAGGGGAGAATGGACCGCGCGTATTACCTCTCGAACATATCTTTCGTGTGATTGAAAGGATTTTAATGCGCTCCCGCCATTTGGATAGCTCGGAGTTTAAAGTCACGGAAGGTATCGTGAAGGAAGCTGTGGGTGCAAGCTTAATTGCTGAATTTGTATCGTTGATGCGACAGGCCCCAAAGAAATAATCCATGAAACTCACATATGGACACTTTAACTATATTCCATTTGAATCATCGTGGGGGATCCTGCTAAAAGCAAGCGCCTTAAATTTTGCGCGCCCGTTACAACTACTCAACGAGATTTCACGATTTCAGCAGTCTAGTCGTCCTGTTCAGTACTGGAGGGGGCGTGACATTGATGACTCCAAGCTGGCCGAAGCGCTTTCCCTGCCATATCCTGCAGTCAGGCGGGCTTTTATCGATAACTTGGTGGAATGTACGCCATTCAATTCGATGGTTTATATACGACACTGCGCAAAGTGTATCGCTCTAGGTTACCACTCAGTGTTCTTTCTTCTCCAAATGATAAAGCGGTGTCCTTGGCATAATCTACCACTTGAGCTATGCGTGCCTTGCAGCAATGCAATGAGGCTAGGACTATTTTTTTCTCCATCAACTGGAGGATTCGGCGCCAAGACGCGCTGCGATCATTTTGTTTTTGAATCTTCCGGGTCCGTCTACCTGAATAGCACTACTCCAGAGCAGAGGAATAAGTATGCGGAAGTTGGCTTAAGGATCGAAGCATGGCTTCATGCTGCGAGTGCAATGAAGGATCCTGTAGTCGACTACGCGGTGTCTCTGCTTCACGCCGCCAAAGTAGAAAGCACGGACTTTAACGAGCAAGCGCAGTTCGTCAATATCGGTCTCAATTTCGCGATCACCGAATTACGAGGATTCCCCTTTCCTAACGCAATCACTATTCGACCCATCCCTCCTTATAGAAAGATCGGCGCTATATACAGCCCTCAAGAGGCTACAGATTTTGATCTCAGTGCGCGAGCAGTATACGTTCGATACCGGTGTGTTCGTCGATACCTATACAAGACGTATGTGAAACCGCATTTGGATTGCTATAGGTATCTGAGTTCCCTAGATGCTCAGAGTCGACATGGTCTCGACTGCCAGTGCGCCTGTACGGTGTCTGCGGCGTTTTTGGCTTGGCGTTTAGCGTTGCACTATCGATTTCCTGCTGATGGGCGCGCGATCAATCTTACTACACCGAGTTGGCGTTTCCGTCCGACCTCTCCACGTCAGATTATGACTCTCTGGATAACGCAGTTTTATGCTATCTGGACCGGTATTGAATCCAGGTGCGCAAATTGCAACCGAGACCGGGACCGTTTTTCGGTTGAGCTGTCGGGTGGAGATTCCCTTATGTTGGGGGCGGATGTCATCAGCATAACCAGCGTTGACGTAGATAAAAGTTCTGATGTGACCTGCTTGCACGTTTGCTCCGACTGGCTATCTCGGCAGAGCGATAAGCGATGCAGTATGAGGTTACGCGTTAGCGACCAGAGTAATTTTCACGCAACTGAAGCCGTCAACAGCTGGTCCTACACACCCGAACCGAAGACTTTTCTACGCTTTTGGTATGGCAAACACAACAAAATAGGGCGCCCATCGCCATTTGTAGCCGCAGGTTGACGTAGATTCACCTGCTTTAAAAGACGTTTGTCGTTCATCCGATAAGGGTGGCTGCAGGCAGGTGTGACGGTTGTTATGAAATGCCTTCAAAACTGCATTCCATTTCTCACCTATGGCTCTAGGATAGCCATTTGCACATCGATGCCAGCCTCGCTAGTCTAGGAGACTTTTTTCACTTTTTTCACTTTTTTCACTTTTAACCGCAGAGCGGGGTTAGTGCTTAGCGTTGTGTTTTTTGGGGCGACGACTGATCGATAATTGCCTGGTTAGCCAAATCAACGGTGCCCAATATAGCTTCCAGCAATCCAATATGTACCGTACTAGCGATTGTATAGTGCTCGGTTCCTTTAGACTTCCCATTAGGCTTTACCCCCTACACTGGTCTTTTTGAGGAGTACGTATTTCACGCCGAGTATTTCTTTGCAGTGTCTTTTAGCCCTTCGCTAAGTAGATGGTACACACAACCTGATCTGTGACGTCGTCCGTTTGCCCTTGTGTGTAGAGGCGGTCACCTAGCACTCTATAGATGTAGGATTTCGCTTTCCCTGGGCCGTTCCCCACCTCCGTCAATTCCAAGAGAGGCTCCATCAGCCATCGATCGGATTTGTTGACATAACTTGGGCTGACCAACTGAACATCTTCCACCCATGCTGTAGATGTTTTCTCAGTCAAAACGTTCTGCAAGGTCTCTACCTTGGACAGCATCAACATTTGGCTCATCTGCAGTCCATCCTCATGATGAACCAATCGTACGTAGAACCAAGGCACATGCAAGCCATGCTCGATGTACGACCATAGCTGTACGTCCTCGCCGAGAAATGCCGGCCTGGGTATTGCCGCATCCCGTGTCGTTCTAAACATACCACCGAAACCCTAGCGAAAATGAACACTATAGATTGTAGCTCTAAAGTGGTCGTTGCTGCCTTATAGTTCCTTTTGCGAGTTGTGCAAAATGGAGCTAAACCAAGCATTCGGACTGGCGCTGCAGCGCCTCAGGAAAAGCAGCGCGCTTACTCAAGAGGACTTTTCGACCGTCAGCAGTCGTACGTATCTCAGTACGTTGGAGCGCGGTCTCAAGAGCCCTACGCTGGAGAAAGTAGGGGAGCTGGCCTCAGTGATGGAAATCCAACCGCTGACGCTACTCGCGTATGCCTATTTGCTACGCGATGAAACGTGCAGTCTTGAAGGAATGCTGGCTCAGGTCTACGGTGAGCTAACGGCGCTCGCATCTGAAGGTTGAGCGAGGCGACCGATCAGGACTAAGTCAATGGCGACGCTCCTGCATGCGGAGGAGGTCGGTGCCTAGCATGAGGTTGCGTGGGTCGAGCCGATATGGATGCACTTGCCCAGTGGAGCGCGGATGCCGGTGAAGCCTTCGGGTGAGTGGCCATGCCGCCAAGCCTTAAGGCTTGGTTCCGCCAAAGCATATTTATTTATGTGGAGGAATACGATCTTATGATTTAAGAGTTCCTGCGCCTATTTTCTCTTGCTAAAACAATCATCCAGCGCACATTTCTAATGGCAATGCATCATTGCTGTGCTTGGTGACATTTGACATCGCAGCGGGGTTTTAAGTCGCCCTATCCAAGTCTAGAGAGCTCTAAAGTCAGGTATCAACGTCAAAATTTGACTAGACATATCCAAATCAATAAGCTTAAAGAGCTTGCTCTGAGGTTCGTGGGTGAAAACCTCCTCTCGGAGACACTTGAAATAAAAAAAAGCCCATCAACCGATGGGCTTTTTTTTGCTAGCAAACTTCTGGAAACGTTCGGTTCTACTGGGCGATCAAGTGTAAGCGTCCGGCGAACACACCTTGAGTAGTTAAACGAACGCCCACCTGTGCGGCAGCAACTGCGTCAGCCAGCCGCACATCATGGACGCAGCGCGAAGACTGCAATTTTAAAAGAGCGCGCTAAATTGCTTAGCTAATGGCACTCTGCTAGCGTCTCCTTACTTATAATCTGAAGGGAATCGTATGGACGCGCAGGGACAGGTACGCATCTGGCTACTTGAGCAGCCGGACTGGCTTCAGGAGGCTGCTGATCGGCTGCTTAAAAATGGTGATCTCACCCAGGATGACATTTCCCAGATTGCCGCACTGTTAAAAACGCCGTCAGGGCAGGCCGTCTCGAAACATCGAACATTCGATGAGCTAATGTACGCTCCAGCTGGCTCTGTGCTCCGATTGCGAAGCATTGCAGACGTCACAGGAATTGAGAGCCTTGGTCCCAGGGTGCCTTTAGACTTTGGCACCGGCAATTTAACGGTTATCTACGGGCATAATGGCTCCGGCAAGTCCTGTTACACGAGGATTCTGAAAAAAGCGACAGGCAAAGCTCGCGCCAGCGATCTCAAACCAAACGTTTTCCAAGCGGCTCCAGCTTCCAGCAAATGCACCCTCAGCTTTGAACTGGATCAGTCATCGGAAAGCGTTGAATGGCATATCACCCACGCCGCGATTGAACAATTGCGGGAAATAGACATCTTCGATAGTGAAGAGGCGCTCCATTACCTGAAAAGCGAAAGCGCGGCCACGTACAGCCCGCCCATCATGGGTTTGTTTGAGAAGCTGGCCAATGCGACTGATTCGATTAGGGACACGTTGCAGGCTGAACAAGATCAGCTTGTGAGCCAGCTCCCGGCTATCCCCGCTACCCTCAAAGACACGAGCGTCGGTAAGAGCTATCAAGGCCTTAGCACGTTGGCACCATCAGCTGTCGATAATCTTTTACGCTGGACTCCAGAGAACGCAGGTAGCTTAGAAGCGCTCAATGAACGACTGAAGACCAGTGATCCCTCATCGCTTGCGAAACAGAAGCGCGACACCTGCGTCCAAGTAACCAATATCGTCAAAGGCATCAAGATAGCCGTGGCGGCGTTCGGCGCTGAGCAGATCCAAACTATCCGCACTCAACGATCGAACTCCCGTGATAAACGACGTATTGCGATCGAAGGCGCGCAGGCCAAATCAGCGATTCTAGAAGGCGTCGGTACGCCGACATGGAAAGCAATGTGGGAGGCGGCTCGCGCATATTCCCAAACGCCGTATCCGGATCATCATTATCCGGTGACCGTGGACGGGCGCTGCGTGCTCTGCCATCAAGAACTATCGGCTGAAGCCCAAGACCGACTCAACGATTTCGAGCTGTTTGTACAAAGCCGCCTGGAAACAGATGCAAAGGCTGCCGAGCAAACGTACAGCGAAACTCTCCGTACGCTTCCTAACAGCCCGACGGAGGCCGAGGTACAGACTCAGTGCACTGCAGCAGCTTTGACCACGCCTGAGTGGATGGCAGCAGTGTGGGGCTTTTGGAGAGGTGTCGGAGAATCGAGGAAAGCCCTACTGGATCACGAGCAGTCAGGCTTGGCAGGTACGGTTCCCGATGTAGCCGCGAATCTCCTTGTACTTGAACAATTCGCGCAGCAGTTGACTTTGGAAGCAGACCAATTCGATCAAGATGCGCTTCAGTTCGACAGGCCGAAAGCTGTCGCTGATAAAACGGCATTGGAAGCTAGCCAATGGGTTTCGCAGCAAAGTGAAGCAGTCAGGAAGGAACAGAAGAGGCTCAAGGACCACAAGCTGCTCGACAAGCTGAAGACTAGTGCAAGCTCTCGTCGTATCTCTAACAAGGCAACCGAAATCTCCGAAAGCGTGGTTACCGAGTTATACGTCAAGCGCTTCAATGATGAGCTGCGTGCCCTAGGTGCCACCCGAATTCAGGTTGAGTTGATAAAGACCAGAACCACTCGGGGTAGAGTGCTTCATCAGCTCAAACTCAAAGCTCTCAAAAATGGTGATCACTCGCCTGACAAAGTGTTGAGCGAAGGTGAGCGTAGGATCATATCCCTTGCTGCTTTCCTGGCGGACGTTACCGACAAACCAGGTGTCGCCCCTTTCATATTCGATGACCCAATCTCGTCGCTAGATCATGATTTCGAATGGAAAGTCGCATGCCGCTTAGCTGAATTGGCTAAAGAACGGCAGGTCCTTATTTTTACGCACAGGCTCTCGCTTTACGGAGCGATGGATGACGCTGCCAAGAAAGTTGGTGATTCTTGGAAGAAGGATAACTTCCAGCAGATGTGCATCGAGTCCTTTGGTGGAGCATCAGGACACCCTGCTGATCAAGCAGTGTGGAATAGCTCGACGAAGACCGCAAACAACATCCTGCTGACTCGCGTCAGGGATGCCAAGAAAGCGGGCGAAGATTCAGGTGCAGCTGCTTACTATGCGTTAGCTCAAGGTATCTGTAGCGATTTCAGGAAATTAATCGAAAGGTCGGTTGAAGATGACCTTCTGTTTAAAATCGTCGTACGCCATCGGCGCGGCATTTCCACAGATGGTCGTCTGCCTGCCCTTCTCGGGATCACCCGTGAGGATCTTCAAAAAATTGACGAGCTGATGACCAAATACAGCTGCTTTGAGCACAGCCAGTCTGATGAGATGCCGGTACAAGCTCCAGAAGAGCCCGAACTGAAAGCCGACATTGAATCGCTAAAGCAGTGGCGAGATGACTTGGAAGGCCGAAGGAAAAAGGCAGCTTAAATTCAGAAGCCACGCAGTACAATTATCTGATTGCGCCGTTTGGCGAGCGGCGCAATCAACACGATTAACGGATCAACCGTTCGCAGATGAGGACTTGGGGTAACCGTCCGGGCATCCCACCTTGAGCAGAGGTGCTAACGATTTACTGATCGTTGCGCTCCGGCGACTCACCGGAATTGCTTACCAAAAAACCAGCTAAGTCCTTAGCAGCTTCCTCCGCCAGTAGCATTGACGCGAATCATTGGGCAAGGCCACGAATGAAACACGCGCAGCCGTCTGGATCCGAGGCTGGCCGCTTGACGGTGATGGATTTATCACCCAGACGCAGCGAGATGATCACATCTCTTCTGATGCTCGCCTTGGTACCGCTTTTACCGGAACGAAAGCCGGCAAGGTTGCAGGCGATTGATCCCGGTAGGTCGGTAGCCACTTGCGGATCACGTTGGCATTGATGCCGTAATGGATGGCTACGCTGGAAATCGTCGCTCCGGGTTGGAGGCATTCCTGGACGACCTGGGCTTTGAATGGTTTGGGGTAGGAGCTTCGTTGGCGCATGGAAATCCTGGCGATAAGGGCGATCGCGTCCGCTTAAAAATACGCGGACACGATCGTCCTTAATGCTGGGATTTTGAAGGTGTGTTCGCCGGGCGCTGACGATTTACTACTCCCAGACAGACGCTGAACATTGAGCAAGATGTGTTGGGCAGACGCTTACGCCTGGGCTGGCTTGGGCCTAATCTTAACGGGCTCAACCCACGCGGTCCGGTTCGCCGGGCCATCAAGGAAACAGGAACCCGGCTAAGAAAAAACGCAACCCGTACGTAGTAAAGACTCTGGAAGAAAAATGCCAGGCAAAGATACTTCGACTGGCCAGATTTACGGATTGCATCTAAGACACGCATAAAGGAGGGAGCGTCAGAACGGCATCCAGTCTGTGTGGGTCATTTGTTCACCTTCAAGTGTCAGAAAGCACTGGGTAAACATATCGGAGCCAGGCTGCACCGTGTTAGGCACCTCAAGTTCGCTCCATGGAATGACCAGCTGGATCAGTACGCTTTCCCTATCAGTGGACGGGGTCGCCGTGCTACCCACAGTGACGTAGCCATTCGGATCGTTAAAACGATTTTGGGTGTCGACGAGGTAGGACGCCTTATCGGTTGCAAAATAACAGGCTATACCAGCCTCCTTGTCCTTCATCCTGGCTAAGTCTGCTCTTCCCAAAATCTGGAGCCAGAGTTTGTTGTTCGTATCTTTTACACGACGCGTGTAAAGGTCGTGAAAGAAAAGTGACGGTGGAAGCTTCCCCGCGGGGGTGGCGCTGCCGGGATTTTTAAAATCAAAACCTTCAGAAAATTCCTGGGGCTCCCAATTAACGATTGGGCCACCGTCCAAATCAGAAAAGTTCAGCCCGCCACCCTTGTTTGGTTTTCCGGCAGTTGTTGAGCTAGCAGCTTCAGTGGTGATGGATGGCTTGCCTTCACCAGGTTTAACCGGTGGTGGCGGCACACCTTGATAGCCTGCCTCGGCCAAAACTTTGATTTGTCGCTCAATGAAATCTGGTGCACAGGTCATCACATCACCGGTCGTCCAAACACACGCCCCCTGTGCGAGCCTTAGTTTTAGTTTGCCGGTTTGAACGGTGATACCTCCCATCTTGATCATTGCCGTGTCTTGGCCAATTTTGATCTGGGTGGCGCCGGAGGAAACCTTCACGTAGTCCTTGATTACGATCGGCCGCTCACCGGTGATGGTGGGCACGACCTCTTTCTTGATCCATTTGAAGATGCCGGCCTGGGCGGTGCCAGTTGCAGACAGTGCAGCAAGCACTACGAACGCAGTAGTCCAGTTGCCGATTTGTTTTTTGCTAGCCATTCAAACTCCTGGTCAATCGTCTGGTTGGTCGGCCCGCGCCTGCAGTCAGTTCGAGTGTAGCTGGCCAAATGTGCTGGGGAGAAAAGGTGTCGGCTTCTGAAATAAATGCGACATCTGACTGGCGAAAGCCTCAATCGACGGCCTAAGATTTTCGAAATACATCCGACGGCTGATGGTAATTAAAGCCACTTGCTTAAGTCCTGACCGTATTTAGTTACGACAGCCTAAGGAATTTTCCATGATGCAACGCCTAACCGACGAGGATAACCCTAGGACAACCCTTCTCCTAAATGGTGATGGACGCGCAGTTGGCCTTTTTGGGGCCTGCGAGGATCAGCAGTTGCAGGTCACGCAGCTGATGCGTGCGACCTTCCTGGCGGTGCAAGAAAAGCCTGGGACTTGAACCTCAGTACTTCACCTTGTAAGTGGGTGAATCATCCAGACGCTGGTCGCGTCGATCATAGATCCGCGTCGTGCTGATGTTGGCATGCCCCAACCTTGGCGATATGGGCCCAATGCTCCAGGGCATTGGTCGCAGCCGTGGCACGCAGCCCGTGCACGCCCAGCCCTTCGACGTGAATACCCGCCGCCTTGGCCCACTGCGCAACCACCTTATATATGCCAGGTACAGGGCTGAATCGTTCCAAGCATAGTCGATACTTGAGTGTGTGCTATTGGCCGGCTGCTGCCGTTCACCAGAGGCAGCGTTGGATCGATAGCCTGTCGTGCATTTGTCGGCGTAGGGTTTCGGCTAACTACCTGTGTCGAGATTGGAGCTAGTGCCTGATGAATGACTCATTGCGAACGACTGAGATATGCCACGATCCAGACGACGACAGTGGCGACCTTATCGTCGATTTTTCCCCCGATGTCCCGGCGTATGATCTCAGCCTTGGTGAGTCACAGGATCTTGAACTGGTCAATGAAGCTATTGTGCTCAAGACTATCCGCCATGGAGATAGCGAATCCTGAGTAATTTTTAGCCCTAGTGACGCTTGCAGTGAGCGGTTTGGATTGAAGGCCATCAAGAGGCAAACCCAAGACAGATCTGGCGCGGATTTTCACTTGCACCTTACAGTCCAAAGCTGGTCAGTCTCGCGGTGTAACTCTGGTTCATCAAATCGCGCCGCTTTGCCCAGCCATGATCTTTAGGGACGCTTGCCATTCGAATCGTACCCCGCCCGTCGAAAGTTGACCCCATCCAGTACGCCTAGCCACTTATTGGCAGTGACCGGCTGTAAGAGGGGAAAAAAGGTCGTCTTTGAGCTCACCAGATCGTCTCAAAACCATCAGAAAAACCTCAGCTTTACTGTATTAAGCCCGGTCGGAAAAGAAGACTATCCGCCTCAGTAGAAGCCTTGGTTATCAACCGAACATCGTTGGTGGATACCACATCCTGCTCGAAATCGCGCTCACTATCTTTAAGGTCAGCGCCCCCCCTGATTAGGCGGGCCGAGAAACGCAGCGTCAAGCAGGCAAAAAGCAGTACTGGAGCGTGAGTGGTCAGAGCTATGCAGTTAGTTGCAAAAAGGCCCAGGCCTGACAGGCCGAGGTCAGTCGTCAGCATCTGATTCAAGGGCCTTTGCTTCTGCATCCCCCGGCAGCGTATCAATGACGCTTACGCTCGTGCATGCTTTTAATAAGCGCTCCACATCCTTTGCGCTGTATCCATTGGCTTCAATGACGACCGAGCCATCTTTTACTTGGACCATTACGCGTCGGCTTTTCCGAGCCTCGACCCAAGAGATGATCACTTTAGCAATGCCGTTCCAAGGCATAGCATCGCTCAGCGCTGAGATCATCTCGGCAAAACCCGAAGCCTGCGGCTGTCCTGAAAACTGCATCACGCTGGAATGGCGAATGGAGGCATCGTCCAACGCCGCAAGAAAAGAATCCCTACTGTGCTTAAAAAGAGTGAAGCGGATCGCGATTACAGTCTGGTCACTCATTGGTACCGTCCCTTCAGACATAATTTTAGAAGCGGCATTCCGCGTCCATGGCAATGGTACTCGGGCACTCAATCTCTAACAGTACTCAATCGCTTCTATACGCTCAATCTGGGTTTAGGCTATGGCATTGGCTATCTATCATCGGCAGCAGCGGTATTTACTGCAAATTTCAGCTAGTTGGTGCCTAGCTTCGGTTTCACGAAAATCCCGGCTAATTTCACCAACTAAGCTACGCTTTATCGTTATATTGGTTTCGCAAGACAGGGATCGTCAAAGCATGAAGCGACTACTTCTCCTAAGTGGCCCGATGGCCAGTGGCAAGACGTCGGTTTCCGCCGTCCTCCAAAAACTCCATGGATTTGTTCCGATCAGCAGCGGCTCCTTTCTGCGTGCGCACCTGGCTGCCCGGAGTGAGCCACTTGATCGTCATAACCTCCAAGAACTCGGCGACTCTCTCGACAACGCCACAAACTTCTCTTGGCTCATAGACTCTGTAGCAAACCCAGCCATCCAAGCTCGGCCGGACGTCGAAAACTGGCTCCTGGATGCTGTCCGCAAGCCCCGGCAGGTTGAACTGTTCCGACTCCGTTTCGGCAGTGCGGTGAGGCACCTGCACATCATTGCGCCCGAGGCTGTCCTGCAACAGAGGTACGCTGCACGAAGCGCTTCCCATCTTGACGAATATAACGCCAGCGTTTTGCATCCCAACGAGCAGAGTGCCCGTTCGCTCTCAGGTTTTGCGGACAAAGTTCTCGATACATACACGCACACCCCGTTTCAAATTGCGGATCAAATATTAGGAATCTGGGAGATGTAGCGCATGGAAACTCGTCAGATCGTAGTGATCAGTGGCAAGACCTGTAGCGGCAAGAGCGGTTTGGCCAGTTTGTTGGAGAAGGAATTTGGCTTCGACGTGGTTTGCGATCGTCGAGCCATTGAAGATTCCGAGTGGCGCCTTCGCGTGGCGCAACCCGACATACCTGATCGTCGTCACGAAGCGAAAGACGCTGACCAGTGGATGCTTCGGGAAACCCAGGTAGCGTGCGAGGCGGAGAAGGATGGCCGACCGTTAGTGGTGGATCACCTGAATACGCTTGCGCAGGTGCTGCAGTTTCGACAGGTCTTCGGTGCAAACCTGGTGCATGTACACCTCTACGCAAGTGACCCTACGCTCCATGGCCGTTATGCAAAGCGAATAGAGGGTGAAGCCAATCCTTTGTCCTATGGCGAGGTCAATCAGCTCAAGGATCAGACAGAGATCCAGGCGCTCAAGGATGATGCCGACGTTCGTATTTACACCGAACGCTCGGACTCAAATGACACGCTGGTGCGGGTTGCCGCTCGGTTGCATCTGTACACACCGCCTGAAATCAGATGCGTGGATGTGCTGATTGGCGGGCAGTATGGAAGCGAGGGGAAGGGCAACATCGTCGCTTATCTCGCGCGCGAGTACGACGTGATGATTCGCGTCGGTGGGCCCAATGCCGGACATACGGTAGCCAGTTCTGCCGGCCCTTACACTTACCACCATCTGCCTTCTGGGTCGCGGGACGTGACAGGACGACTGCTTCTCGGCCCGGGCATGACGATTCATTTGCCAGGGCTTTTGAAAGAAATCGAGGAGTGCGGTATCGGCAACGATCGACTATTCATTGATCCCCAGGCCACCATCATTGAGGAAGAAGATATCGGGACAGAGAGAGGCGGGCATCTGGTCTCAACAATTGCATCAACAGGGAGCGGTAGTGGAGCAGCCGCTGCTCGGCGTATTTTGAGCAGGGGTAAAGAGATCCGGCTCGCACGAGATGTTGATGAGCTTCGTCCATACGTCGGTACTCCTGGGAACTATCACGGCTGCACGTCAGACCGTTTGGAAGAGGCCTACCGCAGCGGCCATTCCATATTGCTGGAGGGAACGCAGGGCAGCGGGCTGAGTATTTTTCACGGAGATTATCCTCACGTGACGTCCAGGGACACGAATGTTGCGGGATGCTTGGCTGAGGCTGGTATATCGCCCAGCAGGATCCGCAAAATCTTGATGGTCATTCGCCCCATGCCTATTCGTGTAGGCGACCCCGATGGTGAGGATGGACATACCTCCGGGACGCTCAAACATGCGACGACCTTTGATGACATCGCAGCGTTTGCGGGCCTTGAAGCGCAGGCGCTGAACACGGCAGAGAAAACCTCCACCACCAAACGCAGCAGGCGAGTCGGATGGTTCGAATGGGATCAATTCCGAAAAGCATGCGCCCTGAACGCTCCGACGGATATTGTTCTGACGTTTGCCGATTACTTGAAGTCATCCAATAGCAAGGCGCGCAGGTTCGAGCAGCTCGATCCGGACACGATCAAATTCGTCGAGGAACTCGAGCGCGTTTCTCAGGCGCCTGTCTCGCTTATCAACACCCGCTTTTCCAGAGACCCCCACGCGAGCGATTTACGCTCTCTGATTGATCGGCGGAATTGGACTGCACGTTCTGACAGGAGATAATAGATGGATCTGGACAAGCTGATCGAGCTGTACCCTCGGGTTTATCACATGGCCGAACGCGGCGCTTGGGACAGTATTCGCACACGCGGATTGATGAGTGCCACTGCAGTTCTGGATCACCTCGCAGTGGGAGAAGGTGAGCGCGCCCGATATGAGAGTAAGCATCGTGGACAGAAGATGGATGTGAAGGCAGGCGACCCCTCCAACATCGTGCTTCGTGATCAGAAACCCATGCCTGAAGGCCGGTTGGTTAGAGCGCTTACGGGGGGAACAACACCACGCCAGTGGTATGAATTGATCAACGGCAAAGTTTTCTTCTGGGCCGAGGAAAAGCGCCTCCACGGCCTGCTCGGAGCTCGCGATTATCGCAAGCTGGAACATGACGTCCTGACTCTCGACTCGTCGATTTTCATCCCAGCATATGCCGAAGCCATCTGGCTGTGCCATATGAATTCGGGTAATACCTGGCCCATGCCACACCGTCGCAGCACGGACATCTTCTGCAAGATTGCGGACTACCCGGTGAAGCGTTCTGGCAAGCCCGTGAAAAATGTCGTCGAGCTAGTTGTCGATTACGCCGTTCCCAACATTGCTGATTATGTGGTGGACGTTCGCAGGATGCAGGGCAGCGAGGTATTGGGCGTCATTGGTTAGTTGTCATCCATGGAGCGGGGAAGTATGCCGCGAAAGCGTTTAGCCGCTCGTTTATTGGTGATCAGTCCAAGCGACCGACTGCTGCTTTTTAAGATTCACTATCAGGCTGGTGTTTTGGCGGGCATGAGCTATTGGGCGACGCCCGGTGGAAAGCTCAAGGATGAAGAGTCGTTTGAAGCGGCGGCAATACGTGAACTCTACGAGGAGACTGGCATTGAGGTACCTTTCGTAGGTCGCTGTATCGCACACAGGGAGTTTCTGTGGCAGATGCCTGATGGCGAGCATGTGCTTGCGGTCGAAAATTACTTTACGGTGTACACAGGTACCGAGCAGTGCTCCTGCGCCCAGTGGAGTGACCGGGAGCGCGAAGCGGTATGTGAAGTGAGGTGGTGGTCTTCAGGAGAGCTTGCGGCTTGCCATGAAAAGGTTTTTCCGTCGGATCTGAATAACCTGTTTGGCAGGGCTCTTGATCATAGCGTCGGGTGAGTCCTGGCAGCCAGATCCCCGATGAGTGTTATGGTGAAGCAGATGTTTGAATCGCCCCGATTTTCGTAGGCACTTTTGGTGGTCCGCTCTTGGCTGATAGCTGCCCCCCTGAATGATAGCGCTAGGCGGATAAGACGTCTTCAAAGTGCGAATATTTGGTTGTTCAGCACCACGACGATCAAAGATTTCTAGATCTGAGCTTTGCCAAGCCCTGCTTGATGTGGCCGGCATTTTCTCCCAAAACATATAACGCACCGCGGACATTTTCGCCGACGTCGCGTGATCCCTGGTCCTCGGCGTGGATTACCAACTCCATCAGCGCCCCCTCCAAGGCCAATTGGTTTTCATACATCCTTTCCAGCAAGTCTGAAAGTGAGTACTCCATCGCCATTTCGTTTAAATTCCTGCCGAGAAAATTCAAGCATAGCAGTCGACCGGGTTAGAATCGGCCACGTGATGTATCACGCTCAATGAGAACAGTGATGAGTACCGAACTTACAGAAGAAGAGATACGCCGAGCATTGTTCGGTGACGTCGAGCCGTCTGCGCCAGGCGCCATTGTGCATCAGCAAAATATCGCCCCGGATGATGTACCGGCACTGCCTGTTGCGCGTGCAAAAAAGAAGGCCCCAATCTCAAAAGGTTTTACGCCCAGGCTGAGGGTCACGCTGCGCGTGGGGAACGATTTTGAGGGTCAAATGCACGAACTGGTGCATGAGGCCGACACGCTGAGCTCTCTGCTCGCAGAGCAAGAGGCAATCAAGGCGGCGCGGAAGAAATTCAGGTACGTGGAGGTGGTATCGGTCAAGTCGATGTAACTGCGTACCACCGTATCGTTAAAAACCTGCCCGGTGTGATCGAGGCGGATTTTAGGTGCCAGGGTTGCGATTGTTACCTCATCCCGCTGGAAAAAGGGGATCACGCTGACACGCTTTAAGATTGTGGCCACTGCCGGCGTCTTAGCGCTGATAGATGACGGGTCTCAGGCGAAGGGTGAGCCACCGCCATTGCAGCGGCGGCCGTCTCTTTTTTTGATCGGTCTCATCCTGCTTGAAGCGCGTCGGGTGAAGGCACAAGGCGAGCGGCTGCTAGGGGACGGCCAGGCGATGAACCGTGGTGCTGCGCTAGCATTCGACACACAATCAAACTCAAACAGACCCGCGCGCAGTGCGCGCGCGTACCCAGCAACTAAGGTGGCTCGGTAGCTTCGGTTGCCCCAATGTCCTGGCCCTGCGGGGGCTCTTGGTCATCAACGGTCGATGACTTAAGCAGAGTCGTGGCTCGACTTTCGAGCAGTGCACCGGCTTGAAAGTAGCCCATGACCGTACTCACGCTGCGGTGCTCGGTCATCGCCATGACTTCACCCAGTGGCACCCCCTGACGGCCGGCCTCGGTCACGAACCCTGAGCGTAAACTGTGCGCCGCCCAGTCGCCGTCCAAGCCCGCGAGTTTTGCACGACGCTGAACGATGCGCGCCACCTGGTCAGCTGATAAGCCTGCCGTTCCCACGTTGTCGCCCTTATACAGGCGCCGAAACAGCGGTCCCGACGCTGCAGGCGCAGCCTTTAGCCATTCGGTCAGTGCTTGAGCGGCGGGGCCGCGCAACGGTTTTTCACGACGGGTGCCGCTGGTGTCAGTCTTGGTGGTGCCTAAGGCATACAGCCAGGTGTCAGCATCCAGGCGACGCACATCGCCGATCTGCAAACCAACCACCTCGGAACGCCGTCGACCACCCCCACTCCAGGCTAATAGGAGCAGGGCGCGGTCACGCTTCCCGCGCACGCCATCGGTGCAGGTGGCCAACAGTGCCTGCAGCGGCTCAAGCACGATCGCGGTTTTCTTGCGCACGGTCACACCCTGGCGCGACTGGGCCTTGCGTGCGTCGCGCAGCAGGATTTTTAGGGCTGGCGCTTCGGTGGGGCTGTCCCAGCCCTGCAAGCGGTGCCATTTGCCGAGCACCGAAAGGCGATGACTGACGGTGTTATAGGCCAGCGTCCCCAATCCGGCCTTGACCCGTGCGGCCACCAAGGCGGCATCGATCGCCGGCGGTAGCAGGTGCGCCCATGTGCCGTCGCCCAGCGGTCGGGCCAGGTGATCCAGGACGAACTGTACCGCCATCGTTGCCGGCAGAGGGGCGTCGCCCAGCGTCTGGCCATAGCGCAGTTGCAGCCAGGCGGACCAATAGGCGAGGGCGCTGCGATAGCTGCGCACGGTGTTGGCCGCCGTGCCGGCGGCGATAAACGCCGCGGCCGCGTGCTGCGCGTTTGTGGCCAGTAAATGCGGATCCAGCGGGGTTTCGTCGACTAGGGTTAACTGATCTGTAATATTTAATACGTTCAACGTATGATAATTCCATTATTCAGAAAATAACGTCGGATAATCTTTCATTATCAGACCTAATATACCCGGAGACGAACCATGGCAGTAGGGGTGCCGGAACACGAGGTGTTTGCCGCGGCGGATGCGGTCTTGGCCCGTGGCGAACGGCCGACGGTCGAACGTGTGCGTCTGGAGTTGGGTCGTGGTAGTCCGACGCGGGTCGGTGGTTTGCTTGATCAATGGTGGGCGCGTCTGGCCGAACGCCTGAATGGCGAAACGCGACTGCCAGCATTACCTGGTGAGGTATCGCAGGCATTTGTCGCGGTGTGGCAGCAGGCGATCCACCTGGCTCAAGGCGTGGTCGAAATGGCTCTAATTGAGCAGCGTGAGGTGCTGGATGCCGAGCGCGAACGGTTGGCGGCGGTCGAGGACCAAGCGCGTCAGGATGCGGCGCAGTTTCGTCAGCAAGCGGCGGAGGCTTTGGCCGGGCACCAGTCAGCCGAGTCGCGCCTGGCAGATCTGGAACTGTTGCTGGCCCAGCGCCAGACGCAGATCGAGGACCTGCAGCAGCAGCGTGAGGGCTTGCTGCGCGAGCGCCGCGAAGCTCAGCAACACAACCAGGCATTGCAGCAGGATCTGCAGGCGCTGCGGTTCAAGGCCGAGCAGGAGCGCCTAGCGCAGGAAAGCTACGTGCGTGGAGTTGAGGATCGCGCGCACCGCGAGGTCGACCGCGCCCGGGAGGAGGGCAAGGCTTCGGTAACTCAGCTCAAGGAGGTCGGGCGACACGTGGAGCATTTACAACGGCGTCTGGAGTCGATCCAGACCGAGCTGAGTCAAACCCAGCAACGTACCGCGGCACAGCACGCCCGCGCTGAAACACTGGAGCAGCAATTGACGCAGGTGCATCAGGTTTCTGCCGCCAAGCGTAAGCCGCGGATTCGAAAACCCACGGCGTCGAAGAACGGTCCCGCAGACTGATGGATGGCTACGAGGCTTCTGGCGGGTGGGAACAGGACTGTTGAGACAAGATTGGACGCAATTTCGAGATTGCCACTCTCGTATTCAGCGCTCGCAGAAAAGGTAGGGATCAGCCCCATCGGTAATCGTAATGCTGCCCGTGTGGCGCCGCTTTGCCGGTTGGTAATCGCCAAATTTTGTTTTTCAAACGATGCCCAGATCACCATCAGTCATATACCTTCCGACTAGGTCCGATGGCTCTCGACTTCGGAACAAGAAATAGTAGCGGCCGCGGCCGGAAAGCTTTGGTTCAAGATGAACCATGGTGAGATGCGAATTTGCGATTCTGAAATATCTACGACGCGGCAAATAGTGAGTATGTGTGTCCAGTTAGAGAAAAGTTGATATGGCGTTTCTCCAGCGTCGAGAAAGGCATGAAGCTGCATCGCTATTGGAGTTCAAGGTGCCAGGACTGCGCCTTGAAAATGCAGTCCACACAGAGCAAGCAACGGCGTGTTCGGCGCTGGGAGCATGAGGCAATATTGGAAGAGATGCAGGTCCGGCTGAGTAACACGCCGGAGATGATGCGAATTCGCAAACGCACGGTCAACCATCCCTTCCGGTCCATTAAACAGGGGGTGGGCGCGAAGCATTCTTTGACGCGAAAACTTGAGGTCGTGGGTGCTGAAATGAGTCTGAACGTACTCGCTTACAACATGAAGCGGATTATGAAAATTTTTGGCTCCAGAAGCTTAATGAAGGCGCTGACCACCTGAAAGGGTCAGTTTAGTTGTCAACTCGGTACGCTAGAAGCATCGATGAGCTACTATGGAAGTAGTGGTAACCGGCAGGACTTGCCGTGAGCAATATCGAAACCAACAACCGCCGGCGCGGGTTTACACACCCTGGGCAGGAAGCGGCCCTCGGAGGATGGCTGTTTCAGCCAAATGCCTCCATTCAAATATGCTTATGAGCCCGGTGGCAATTCAATGAGCTTTATCACCTACCAACTCACCCTCAGGCCCAGGTTACCGCTGACACCCTCCATCGTATTGGCATCGAGGTTGGTATTGTAGTCCGCGGAAAAATACACACTGACGGTGGGTGACAACTTGGCGACTACACCTACGCCCAAGTCGGCGGTGGATGACTTGTGATCGGTTTTAACCCGATCGACATCCGCGTAAGTTACCGTGTCGCTGCCGCCGAACGTGCGCCACGCATTGGCCCGAACATACGGCTCAATAGGTGTGTTCTGCACCAGGTAACGCCCCTTCAGGCGCGCGCCCAGGCGGCCGGTCCAGTAGTCCTGTGAATCGAATGAGACCTTGGAGATGCCGTCGTTCTGGTTGTCCATGTCAATCTTCTGGTTGATCACTTGCACCTGGGGTTCCATCACCCAGTGTACAGAGACAGCAATCGGGTAACCGGCCTCTGCGGACAGGGCAAGAGCGTGGCCCTTGTTGTCGATCTTCACGTCACGGTCGGATTTGCTGTCACCGTCGAAGCGTGTACCCATGGCCACCAGGTCCACATACCAGCCTTTGGGGTCGGTAAGGGTCCAGTAGCCACCGAAGTTTTCGCCATCAAGTTTCACCCGCCCGGAGCGGGTGTCCTCAAATCCCATTGCAAAGCCTTTGATGTCACCTTGCAGGCGGCTTTGGCCTATAAACAGGCCGAAGCGCTGGGTCTGCCCGCCGCTGGTCTCGGAGGCGTAGAGGTCATGGCCCACCTGATAGCCTGTGATGGAACCGTCGAAACTCGGCGACACCGTGCCCGACCAGCTTTTGTTGAAATTGCTGCCATAAGCACGGCCCCAGCCTGCGGGTATCGGCCCGGTTTCGCTGAGCAGGCTTTGTTCGCCCTGGCGGTCATGGAACGTGCCCAGAGCTTGCAGCGTCATCAACTGCGCGGCCGGAACGACGACGGAGTACACCGGCACCTCCAGGCGATACAACGGAATTGGCTCCGCACCGGCGATGGCGGTTGGCAGTACGGGATTGCTTGCCGCCGACTCCGGCGAGGTTGCCGCCGCGACCTGGCTGGGCGGTGGGGCAGGGAGTTCGACCGGCGCGACGGGTTGTGAAGTGGGTGGTTGCACGGGCGGTTCATCCGGGGCAACCACCGGAGGCGCGGCCGGGATAGGTGGCACGGGCACCACCACAGGTGGCGTCGGTGGTGCCGGTGGAACTGCCGGCGGCTGCACGGCAACCACCGAGGAACGCAGGTACCAGTTGTTTTCCGTGCCCGCGGTGACGCCGCCCTTGAACAGCAGGTATTCGTAGGCCCCGGCAGACACCGAGCCTTTCAGGGCAAAGGCGTCCGTGCTGCTGACGGCGCCGTTGAGCGCCTGCACCACCTCGATCCCGTTATTTTGTGTAAAACCGCCCGCGCCGCCGAGGTTGGTCACGGCGAGTTGGGTGTGGCCACTGATGGTGCCGTCAGAAACCACCAGCTTGTCGCTGGCTGAGCTGTCGTCACCGAGTACCGATTGCAGCCACAGTTGGCCATTGTTGCCGACATAATTGCCATACACCGTCAACGTATCGGTGGCGCTGTTGCTGCGTGTGGTCATGTCGATGGTGCCGGCGTTGTCCAGGGTGGCCATGGAGCCCGCGGTATAGGGGCGGATGCTGCCTTGGGTCACCCCCAGGGTGCTGCTGCCATCGATGTTGAACGTACCGGTGTTGCTGGCGCTGTCGCCGAGGAAAAAGTCCCCGGCTAGGTCAAAGCGCGAATTGTTATTGAGGTTGACCGTCTCCCACCCGATATAGCGCGCGGCGGTGCTGGAGGTGGTGTTATCGAAGGTCAGTTGATCGGTACCTAGGCCGCCGTCGATCAAAGGCGTGGCGCCGAGCAGGGTTTCATTGAGGCCACTGAGCAATGCGGTATCGTTACCCTCGCCCATCAGCACGGCGGACTTGATCTGGCCGCCATTGAGCCAGTTGAGTGTGTCGTTGCCGGCGCCGGCACGGATCTCGCCTGAAATGACCCCGCCGCTGACAGTAATGCTGTCGGCGCCGCTGCTGGTGCTAATATTACCGCCGATGGTGCCACCGGAAACGATGATTGTGTCGCTACCCAAACCGGTAACTAAGTTGCCGACAATAGCACCGCCGGACATATTGTAGATGTTGTTGCCGAGCTCCATGTCGACTCTACCGATGATGCCACCAGTCTGTTGCGCCAAATCGCCATCTTCAAACGCGCCAACTATGGTGCCGCCGGTCATCAGGAAGGTATCGTTGCCATCTCCTTGGGCGAGGGACTGAATCTGCCCACCGCTCATCACAAAGTCATCTATGCCAGCTCCTTCTTGTACCGCGCCCGTAATGACGCCTGAGTGGATTTGCACCGAATCCGCACCTGCGCCAAAGGTGATATTGCCATTGATGGTGCCAGCGCCGCCGACTGGTAACGTCAGGGTGTTATTGCCTTGCAGATCGGTGAGGCCGCCACTAGTGCCACTATCACAGACATAGGTATCGTCGCCCGGGCCGGCAGTGAGCACGCAAGCCGCTTGTACCTTTTGTAGTACCAGACTCAAAAGTAACAACGCTCCTATTTGTTGGAGGATGCCATTTTTCCTGGCTAGCAGCGCTTTATTCATAAGGTACCTTCTCACTGTATTGATTTCGTTATAATGATGCGCGAAAAATTCCACTACATAATAATATATTGGTTATAAATTTTTGCACAAAAAAAGGTATTTTTTGCTAGCTAGTGGCTAGCGAAAAAATCCAATGCCACGTTCCTAGCGGCGTTTTGGTGTCGTATTGACCCATAAAATTTTCCGAATTAAGTTATATTGCTATTATAAGCTAATAGGAAAGAACCGTTGTCCCCGTTAGCGGGATGCTAAGGCGGTTCGGCCGGCCGGGCGCTTGAAAGTCATAGCTTCTAAGGAGCGAGGAGAAGAGGTTTTTATATATTTGAAAGCACATCCAGAGTAAAGTATTTTAAACTTGTGCATATGGATGAATTGAATTTTTAAAGTACTGCCTAAACCTTGGTTTTTGTAGCGTAGATAAGTACAGCTGAAGAACGGGTTTAGCAACTAAAAATAACTCTAACAAGGTTGATCCCGAAGCGGGTGCGTGAGTTTAATAAATTTAAGCTCGCGCTGACAGACATGACGAAAGCCATATGATTGATGTTTTTCAGCTCGCCAGCAGTGGGACATTTCACTAGGACCACGGGGAAATTTCACCTATAGTAAGATGCTGCTAGCTCAGACCTCACGCAGGCGCATGCACTAATGCGCGCCTCACAAAAAGAGTTCTCATGGTAGTTTCGCATACCCTGCGGGTCAAACTACGATCTTTCCCATCTCGGTATTCGGCATTTGAGATGCTTGAGGTTCTAATATTTGTCTAAGTCTAAGTTGTTCTGGTTGTGAGTAGCTTTAGCAACGGCACCTTTTCTACATGCGTAGGGGTCGCAAATGCTCGAGGGCAGGCTTTCCGCTTGCAAATTAGTGACGTTGCTGCATGGTAATATACTAACAGTTCGGCTAGGTCCTCAATGATAGGGCGGCTAGCAACACTACCTTAGTGCGCCAAAGTACCCACAGACAGTTCTCCGTAGTCGTGATGTTCATCACCCGACTCGAGATGCTGAATTGATTATCCCGACCACCGTGGTAGGGCTGATGCAGATGCCACATTTGCGATGGGGGAGTTCCTTATCCGTGACGAATTACAAAGCGTCGGCGATGCTACATCGCTCAGGTATCTATGGGGGGGGGGGGGGCGGGGGATTTGAGATGGCTACCAATCTGGTTGGCCGTGATGCTGCTGAATCTCTGTCCTTTCTTGATAATGATGTCGTAGGTGCGTCGGAAACGGGACATTTTACAGTTCGGTACGTATTGACTTCCGTCGTAGAAGGGGGCTACCAAAAAGCACTCACTGATCTGGCTAGGGCTGACTGAACTCGTACGCGAATCAAGGGCTTGGGCAAATTATCGATGTGCAAACGTACTGATCAGTTGCGCCGAGTAGGCGTCGACAACGCTCTCGCGCATCTGCGATATTGGAGTGGCGATTGAGGTGTCGCAATAGACGGTGTATTCACTGAAATCGGAGCTGGGTGAATTGGGTTGACGCCGAGTGTGGCTTCCCTCTTCAAATAGCGGGTTATCGGCCAAAGTTTTTTGTTCGTCAGAAATTTCCGGTGTGCCTGTGAAATTTCCACTTGCTCCTGATGATAATTCCCAAATACACGCCAGATGGCGAACCGCATAATCTGCTCGCCCCCCCCACCCCCATAACGTGTGTATCTGCTATGCCTTACTTATCACTGCGTGTTCTGGTTATCGAGGAACGCCCTTTCAAGCGCCTTATCGCAACTCGTATTTTTCAGAATCTGGGTTGCGACGAGGTCATGGCGGTCGCCGATAGTGCTGACGCGCTGGAGCTGCTTAAGCACATCGGCCCTGTAGACATAGTATTATGCAGCTTGAAGTTAGATTGCACCCAAGGACTAACGGTCATTCAAGATCTCAGTCGGGCCGGATTAGCTCATTCGATCATTATCTGCAGTGTGCACCCCTCTGACCTGCACAGCGCTATCGAGCGCATGTTGTCAATGCATGGTGTGGCGGTGCTGGGCTTTGTCGATACGTTGGTCAGTTCTCATGCAATTACATTGCTTATGAAGCGTTTTGTTGAAATGGAGAATATTCAGGGAAATGATGTTTCACGGCCTGCCTGTTTCAATACCTCTAGTAAGTTAGAGTTGAAGCAGGCAATTAAGTGTAACGAATTTCAAGCATTTTTTCAGCCAAAATTTAACCTCATAACCGGGGATGTAGACAGCATGGAGGTTTTAGCTCGGTGGCAGCATCCACGGTATGGCTTGTTGTGTCCAGCCGACTTTTTGCCGCTGCTGAACGGATTTAGATTGATGGATGAACTGTTTTTTTCGCAACTGGAGCAGGGCTTAGTACTGTTGCGGAAAACCGCAGCAACAGGGCGTCGACTGAATCTTGCGTTCAATCTACAGGCTGAACAATTTTGTAATCCGATTTTAGTTACACGAATCAAAGAACTGATTGAGATTTATCAAATATCAGCGTCCTGCTTAACCTTTGAAATTACCGAAAGCAGTCAGATTGAAACATCGCCCACGGTTTTGGAAAATCTGATTCGCTTACGAATGATGGGTGCCGGGCTGTCTATCGATGATTTCGGCGTAGGTTTCTCCTCGTTGGAGCGTCTATGTCAGCTGCCGTTCACCGAGATCAAACTCGACGCCAGCTTCATCCGGGACTTGGATATCAACCCGCGCAACAGAGCTATCGTTGAGAATATCCTATCGCTGGGTAGTGCCTTGAAAATGACAGTAGTGATGGAGGGTGTCGAAACTGAAGCTCAGCGCCAGTTGCTAATCAAGCTTGGGTGTTCCCTAGCTCAAGGTTATTTGTGCGCACGCCCTATGAGTGCCATTGGGTTGTTGGCGTGGCTTGAGTTGAAGCGTGCATTCATTAATAGCGCTTGATCTATCTTAAGGGGGGGGCTTCACGGTCTATCCAGAGGTGAGCATATGAGGACGCTCCAGGCGTATGGATATCGAGCCTGAACCATGCGCATCTGCGTTTGAGTAACTTCGGTCAAGTGAATGGGCAAAATGCCGTGGTCCCTACTGGCCATGTTGCTATCTCTGGCCGATTTGTGGCTTGGCTTGGCGTGCCTCCCTATACCAGAAAATCTCTTCACTAAGGTATGCGTGCGGTTTGGGCTGTTAGGTAATCTGCTCCAGAGACCAAAGCAGCGTCCTACCGGTCTTCCATGCCCGCCGCCCCCCTACGGTAGGTGGAGGGGGCATTCTGCGTGCCTAAGCGCTCCTTACCTTGCTATTTTTGCGCAGGAGAGCCTCCGATCTTTTTGCCCGGTTTGATCAACTACTTTTTGGATGCTGGCCAGGAAGTGAAGCAGGTTTCCATCCTTATGCCCCAGCAGTGGTAACGCGCTAAATGGCTATCTCCAAGCACAGCTCTAATGTGACGGCGGTAACGTGTCGTGGGCATGTGGGTATTTCTCAATTACCCGCTTTGCCCCCATAGATAGTGGTTAATTACAGAGAAATGCGCTTGAGCACGATATCGTGAGTTCTCACTCTTTCTTTTGGTGAATTTTCCCTATGCTTTTAGGGCAAACTCCTCGGCTTGCTCAGAGGAAAATCTGTCACGATAGACCGCGTGGTTTACAGGGGAGGAGGATGCAAGGCGGATCTAGTGATGCGAACCGCTCCTTTTTGCGTTGAGTGCCAATCAGAGTATTTCCACCCTAAGCATCCTATATTTTGATAGCCAGTAGTGCCAAATAGCTCCAATTCGAGAAAGAGTTCGCATTGATTTTTTTCGATTTCAGCGGTTAACATTAGGCGCCCTCAAATTTGGAGATTTTTTGTGCATTCAAACGCATTTACATTGAAATAAGAAATTGGGGAGTCACTAGTGTTCAGCTTGTCGGATGTTAATTGGATGAAGCTGTTGTCGAAAGATAAATTGCTGGTTTACTCCTTCATGACAAAAAATTGATTGGCTGCATCGCGCCGCGTTATACGCGGATGCACTTCGGTCAAGTATTAATTAATCTGTATTCGTTCTGGCGATAGAGCATGATTATTTTCCTACGGTGATTATACGGATCTCGATTCAGGAATCATGTGGTACAAACGTCATTGTTTCCCAACTACCTGCTTGACACCATACTGCTTCAGGTGCTGATTCATGGAATACGTTAGCAACTGCCCGAAGGTTCTATAAAAGTACAGCTAAATCTGAGGCCGTGGAGTGTACGTTAGGGCTAGCGTTCTAGCTTGCGGCTTCGTATCATAAATGTAGTGGGTTTGCTGGCTGTGTTGCAAAACAGATACAAGCGGATGAAACCCATACTCTGTTCTTATGTTCAAGTAGAAAAGGTATGCTACTTGACTTGCTGTAGAGTCTAGGATTTCATTACGTCAAGCTACATGTCGCTTGATGACTTAGGTATCGAATTTCCCCCATGAGGTTATCAGCTCAGCGCCTTTCCCTATGCTTAAGTTGGAGGTTGCCGGAGCTAAAATGTACTTGGTAATCAAAGGGATTAGTAATCGCTCCATGCACGATGCGCTTGTCGGCTCTGGATGCGCAGTCGCTCAAGAGGCATGTGTCTCTGCAGGTGAGCCCAGGACACTTTTATGAGTAGCCAGAGGTTACCGTATTTATCGGAAACGAAGCTGACGCTGGACAAAAAATCTGGCCATTTTAAGCTACTGTTAGGCAGCGAAAACTGATTTTACGTAGCTTATTACTGATTTATCTTTCAAACAGAGGTTTTATGTTCAAAGCGTTGGTGGTAGACGATCATCCCTTTATCCGTGCCTCGGTCAAGATGGTGTTGACTGCCGCGGGAGGGGACGTAGTAGCCGAGGCGGGTAACGGCGTCGACGCCCTTCAGTTGGCGCGCGAGCATAAGCCTGAGCTGATTCTCTTGGATATCTCCATGCCGCTACTTGATGGTTTAGGCGTAATCAGTCGTATCACGGAACTTCGGTTGCCCAGTAAAATATTAGTATTGACCGGTCTTGAACCGATGTTTTATGCCAAGCGCTGTATGGTTGCTGGGGCACATGGTTATATATCTAAATCTGACGACTTGAAAGAGCTGAGCAACGCGATCAAGGTCATTATGGGGGGCTATACTTACTTTCCCATATTAGCCACCAGTTCGGTATGTGATATCAACATAAATAGCTCAGAGCAGGAGTTGGTGCAGAAGCTTTCAAATCGTGAGCTGGCAGTCCTTCAGCAGTTAGCTCGAGGCTTCAATAATAAGGAAATTGGCGAAGCCATGCTGCTTAGTAATAAAACTGTCAGCAACTACAAAAATCGTCTGATCGAAAAATTAAACGTGAAGTCATTGATCTATTTGGCCGATTTTGCTAAACGCAATAAGTTGATTTAAATGAGTCGCCTTCCAAGCTGCTTGGCATTGATGCTGGCATTCAGTTCTTCAATTTACGCCGATCAAGACGAACGTGCTTTCGAAACGTTAGTCTTGCAGGGCCGCTCTCATGCTTCGGGAGCGGCGCTAGATTTGAACGAGATTGATGTACAATGGCTGCTTGCAAAGGGCTCATTGATCTTGGGGACTTCGAGGGACGGCGCGCCTCCTTTTGAGTTGCAGTCGAGTAAAGATGATTATGAGGGGTTGGCGGCGGACTACGCTGAACTGCTTGCCGATATGTTGCATATAAAGATAGAGGTGCGGCGTTATCGAGACAGCGCCGAAGCTACTCTGGCGCTCAAACGAGGAGAGATTGATCTCTTGGGGAGTGGGGGGCCAGCAGAGTCAGGTGATCCGTTATTGGTCTTGTCAAAGGTTTATGCCGACGATCAACCCGTATTGGTGACTCGACGTGATATTGACCAGCCGTTACCCCTTCAACTCAAAGGTATGCGGTTGGCAATGCCCGACAACTATTTAGCTTCCTCTGAGGTCGCTAAACTTTACCCCGACGCGACTCTCAGCCGCTACTCTTCGTCTGATGAGGCGTTGAATGCGCTAGCCTTCGGTAAAGCGGATGTTTATGTAGGCGGTGGCATTGGCGCGAACTACCTGATCAATAGAAACCGGTTCACCGATCTGCATCTGGATGCTTTTATAGACACGAGGCAGGGAGGACTTGGCTTTGTCATTCTGCGAGAAAATGAGCAGCTGCTCAGAGTGGTCAATCGTGCGCTGGATGCTGTTTCTCCTCAGGAAAAGATGGTAATTATTCAGCGCTGGGGTGCGACTCCTGTTGTCGTGCAGGGACGTGCACTGATTGCTTTCAGCCCAGAAGAGCAGCGTTGGCTTGCCGACAACCCGAAGTTGAAAGTTGCCGTTTTAGACGGGGATCCTCCGCTTACATTCTTCGAGCAGAAAAATAAATATCGGGGCGTCAGCGCTGACATATTAGATATAATTAGTAGTCGTGCTCCCTTGAAGTTTGACGTGGTCGTTGGCCGCTCAAACAAAGAGTTATTAAATATGGTGTTTAGCGGCGAGGCCGATATGGCAGCCACTTTTCATGAGGGCAACCCAAAGCTAAATTATACTCGCCCGTATTGGTCGAGCCCATACGTCCTAGTCGGACGTGTAGGTTCAAGTGTCTCAGGTAGTCTCGTTGAAATGGGGGGTAAAAGATTAGTCTTGTTTAAAAATAGTCGGATGAAGAAGTACATAATAAAAAACTATCCGGATATAAAATTAGTTCTGGCATCTAACGCAACGGAGTCAATGTCGAAACTTGCCGCCGGCGATGCTGATGCTGCCATCAGCTCTTTGTTAAGCGCTCAGTACTTTATTTCGAGCTACTACACGGATCAGTTGCGCATTATCGGTGCAGTCGGCTCTAGGCCTGCACAGCTTGCTTTTGGTACCAGTCGTGAGGAAACGGTGCTGTCTTCGATTCTCGATAAGGTGCTGATGAGTATCCCTCCGGAGAAGATAGACGAAGTAACTAATCATTGGTTCGGTAGTGGGGAAGTGGAAAGCGGGTATTGGCAGAGCCACTGGCGAGCGATTATTCAAACTCTTGTGATTGCGTTTTCTTCGTTGCTGTTATTGTTATGCGCATTCTACTGGTATGTCTATACACGACGGCGATCGCCGCGCGGCAGGCGTAATGTTGCAGAAGGAAAGCTTAGCGAGCAAATAGCCTTTATGCGGGCCGTTATCGATAATTTACCTTGTCCTATTCTTGTGCGTGATCGTCAAGGTAGTTTGTTACTATGTAATAGTCCGTATTTGCGTGCTCTAGGCGGTGTGGCCTATGAGCAGGTGATTGGCACTCGCGTGATCGATTATGAGGGCTTTAATCCTCAAGAGGCGTTGAGGCTCGAGGAAGAGTACTTCAATGTTATGCAGAGCGGCGAGCCTCAGATTAAGGATGGTTTTTTGTCCGAGTTGTCCGAGGTAAATGACGACGCGATCGCAGGATTTCATTGGGTTCTACCATTTCGCGACAGTGCCGGAGAGGTCCAGGGCGTAATCGCTGGCTGGATTGACATCAGTGAGCGGGAGCATTTACTCGCGGATCTTAGGAATGCTCAGCTGGAGGCTGAAAATGCGAACCGCGCCAAGACTACCTTTCTGGCAACCATGAGCCATGAAATCCGCACGCCAATGAATGCAATTGTGGGCATGCTCGAGTTGGCCATGAGAAAGGCTGACAAAGGTGAGCTCGACCGTTTTGCCGTTGAAGTCGCATTTGGGGCTGCGCAGGGACTGCTGGGCTTGATCGGCGATATTCTAGATGTCGTGCGCATCGAGTCAGGGCACCTTACGCTGACACCTCAGAGGACGGCCTTAAAGCTGCTGGTTGAATCCGTCATGCGAATGTTTGAAGGGTTGGCTCGGCAAAAGTACCTGGATCTTTTGTTGGAGTTCGATACTCAGGCTGACCGGGAGGTATCCGTCGATCCGCTGCGTTTCAAGCAGATCCTGTCCAACCTGATAAGTAATGCTATCAAGTTTACAAAGGAGGGCAAAGTCGTGGTCAGTGTGCGTGCTACGCTTGATGCGGACGGTACTCATTTGACGGTTGGGATTCACGTACGCGATACCGGGATTGGGATCTCTAAGGAGGACCAGGCACGACTATTTACGCCATTCAGCCAGATCGACGCTGACAATCAGGAGCAGCGGAGCGGATCAGGTCTAGGACTGATGATTAGTCATACCTTGTGCGCGATGATGCAGGGTGAGTTGAATTTACACAGCGTTCCGGGAATTGGCACTCGAATCGATGTGGCGCTAACGTTGCCAGTCCTCGAGCCTTTGCCACTGGTTGAGGACTCGATGGTAATAGACCTGCCAGATAGGGTGCTGAATGTACTGGTAGTAGATGACTATCCAGCTAACCGTCTGCTGTTGCAACAACAACTGAATTATCTTGGCCACAATGTCAGCGATGAGTCGGATGGTGCGCAAGGGCTCAGAGCCTGGCGTAGCGGTCGTTTCGATGTAGTGATTACTGATTGCAATATGCCGGTCATGAGTGGCTATGAATTGGTCAGGCAGATTCGTGCGGAGGAAGACCTTTCCGGTGCGGATCCCTGTTTAGTGCTCGGCTTCACCGCCAACGCGCAAGTAGATGAAGTCGATCGCTGTCTGGCGGCTGGTATGGATGATTGTCTTTTCAAGCCCATAGGCATGAAGGCCTTGGCGAGTCGCCTTTCAAGCGTAGTACCTGTTTTTGCACAGGCCCCTCTTGAAGAAGGAGCACCAAAGGCACTCGATGGCATTGATCTGACAAGTCTCGAACAATTGACATATGGTGACCGTGCTTCAATCGTGCATTTGCTGGGCGATCTCGCTAAAAGTAACGAGGAAGATATGTCGCGTCTGGTCAAGTTGTTCAGCGAAGGTGATTTCCCTGGAATCGCTGATCTTACGCACAGGATTAAAGGGGGGGCTCGAATTATCAAAGACCAAGGGTTAATCCAGTGCTGTGAGCTAGTGCAGCAGGACTGTGGGGATCGCAACTATGTCAAGTTGACTCAATCTGTGGATGCGCTTCACCAAGCAATGGAGGCTCTAGCGAGAATGATAATGGCATACATTGATGAAGCTGTCCGCGAATAGAGTGGCCGTGAAGCTATCAATAAATAGACTGGTGAGTGGAGTCTGTCTCGGGGCAGGCTCTTCTATATGGGGAACGCCTAGAGCTCGCTCACAGGGAGATCGAGTTGGCGATGGCTAAGGGCTTTTACTAATGCACCATTGAATTATATTGCAGAAATTTTTTCAGCATCAGTAGTATCTAGCAAATTTTTGAAATGAAGCGTAACAGATGTGCCAAGCGCATGCATTGACTAGCGTGGCAATAGCGGCCTCCTTTACGGCAGTTGGTGAAAATTCCCCGCGCTGTTAGTGAAACGTCCCGCTTCACATGGGATGTCAAAATAAGACTATATCAATTTCACCCATATCTGCCAGCTAATGGGGCTTAATTTCATTTTGTTTTCTTCTCGCTTTTAATATGTGGGTTTTTTGCAGTGGTATTTGCTATGTACGTCCAGCTCTGTAGGTGAAACTATCAATTTCGATGTTTTACTGCAGGCAATGCTGCAGGTAATGATCGGCACAAAATAACAAACAATTTTTTAATATTTGCGACAAAACAATGTGCGCCAGCATACGCATGCTGTCGGCGCTCAATACTCACGCTGCGTACCTTGCGATCAACGTATAGCTAGTATGTGGCGACAGTAACGGTATTCTTTTCTAGTGCCACAACATCCAGATTGGAAGCGGTATCACTACCTGGGCTGTTAACAGCACGAGCTTTATCTGCACATCGAAATACAAAGGTATAACTATTTGTTCCCTCTGCCTATGCTGGAAATACTTTTTGTTGATTGGGATCTAGGGGCGACAACGGTGAGAAGCACTAATACCGAAGGGGCCTAGCTCACCGCGAAATTTTACACATCAGTATGGACTGGTCAACGGTCCGTCCCGCGCCGAACATAAGGATGAAAAATGTCAACGCCCTCTTTACGCATCTTAATTGTCGATCCTAAGCATTGGCGGCGTTTATGCATCGAAAAAATGCTCAATCATTTGAGCTATTACCGAATAGCGCCGGTCGAGTCCTTCGAGGAATTTTTGCTCATAGTAGAGAATTCTGTTCTTCCGTTTGATTTAGTATTAATCAATAGTGTGCTCCCTATTAACGCAAGGTTTAATATGGATGACTTATTTCAGCACAGCACCAACATTCGCCATGTATTGGTGTATGAAGGGCAGCCAGCAGAGGCGAAAATGGTGGCCGGAAGGTTTAGTTCCAAGGTTATTCAAAGTCTATCAAGCATGCCAGATGATGAGATAATCAAAAGGCTCATGAACCTGGTTGATCCACCGAGGAAAGACTCTGTGCGTCGATCGTTCGCGTACTAATGTTTTGGACTGCTCCTTTGGGGCGCCCTAACAAAGACTTCGTGATTTCGTGAAAAAGCTGCCTGATCCCAATACGGCGGGTTGAACCCCAATGAAATAGATATCCTTCGTGGATGCAGAATATGCGGGCAAACGTAAGTAAACCCGCCGTGAGTGCTTCCTGATCGCGATGGATTAGGTCGAGCCCTGGAAGAGTTTGATCACCTTGACCTAGCCGTATTATCTGAAAGCGCTGTACGAGACCACGATCCAGTGTCAGTTCTATCGCGTACATCTGGATCGCATTCCTGACGAGGCCGTCATTCTCAACTTTCGGTGTCTGTTGGAAAAGTACGAGTTGGCCGGCGGGATTTTACAGGTCATCAATGACTATCTGGGCGATCGGGGCTTGATGCCTCGGCAGGGCACGCTGGTCGATGCGACGATTCCAAGAACAACGACGGTAAACGCGACTGCGAAATGCATCATGCCAAGAAGAACTACATATTATTCTTCGGGATGGAAGCGCACGTCGACGCCGGATCTGGTCGGGTTCATAGTCTATTGGGCACGGCGGCGAATGTGGCGGACGTGACGCGGGTCGATCAGTAGTGTTTGGAATTACCTCAGTGTTCACCTTTATTGATAGCTCAGGGTGAAGGTTGCGGTGGCATTCGCAGGGCCTGCGCTAAGCGTATTGCCGATTTGAATATAACGGGCCATCAAAGGGATCGAGTAACTGGAGCCGGCTTGTGAGTTAAGCACCACGCCGCTTGCACGCAATGTAGCTAAAGGTAACGGTGTGCCTGAGCCATAACCTATTTGCAATCCCACGCCGGATGCTGCACTGGGCATTCCTTGAGCGCCGGCATTAATACTGAGAATCCCATTGGTGCTATTCACCGCAGTAATGGTAGTGGTGGGGTCGACGCGATACTGTAGCGAATTGGTACTCTGAAAGGCAGGGCAGTTGAGCAATGCTATGGTAAAGGGTGTCCATGCAGTGGTGCTGTTTATACCGCTAAGTTCCCCAACTTTATGAGTGCCCATATTCACTTGTACGTCGGGTGTTTGGCAGGTTTGCGAAACAATGTTGATTGACCCACTGAATCCTAATATGAACAATGAGTATAAAATGTTATTGTTGATGAAGGTGTTTCCGGAGATTGTGCCAAGGGAAGAGCCTTGGACAGTACCTGCTGAAATATTTCCGGTTTTTATCAAAATAAGTTCTATCTGAGAGTTTTGGGCGTTAATTGTGCAAGCAGCAATTGCAGCACACGCGACGCTTGGCGTTAGCCCTGATTGTGGTTGTGTTCCTGCAATAGTGATTGTCCATCCAATACCTGTAACACCTGTATCTGACACACCAATATATGACCCCGTGCTCCCAGTAGAGCTGGCCAATATTTGTTGGGCGCTGTATTGATTATAATAAGAAAACGCTGATAAGCCTGAGCATGAGATCGCCGTCGACGGTGTGCTAAGGCTTTGACGATAAATGACGCTTCCATTGGGTGTGTCCCGCGGGACCGTGAGGCTAGATATTTGCAGGGGTATATTGCCAGTATATGGGCTATTACTGCCTGTGCAAATCGGTGCAAACAATGCAGCGCCATAGGCAGCCGTGGCGCTCCCGGCCCAGATGCCGAGCATTCCACTCCCTATAAAAAATATCTTGATCGCTAAGCGCTTCATAGTCTGACATCCTCGGGGACTTAGTGATTTACAGTCCGATATTGGGGGTATAAATCAGTTTAAATTTTTACTTAAGCTAATAATGGGTGATCGCTGCCGACGGTGTGTCTGCAACTTTCCCCCCCTGACGAAATCTTGTTTAGCCAGATGCTAGGCTCGCTGAAAAGTGCGACACCCAATTATTGTTTTGTCGCACCCGATATTCCGGCAACAGGCCTTGCGCTCAGCGTTTCTGTCGAGCAAAGCGCATCCACTTCCTGCAGTTGCTTGCCGTCGTTTAGGGCGGGTGGCAGTGCCAGGGAGCATCGCTCAATGTCCTTACTACCCCAGGTGATCAAAAGAATGTGAACATCTTCATTGATCCTTGCGTATAGCTGTCCTCGCTGCCCAACTATCCCCACCGGCTTTCCGGTGATGTCTGTGACGCTAGACCCAAACGGAAGTGGATTGCTGTCGGAAAGTTTCACATTCAACAGCAGGGCTTTCCCTTTGCTGGTGCCGTACTTGATCGACACCACAGCGCCAGAACGCGGTGCGACCTGTTGGCTGGTTTCACTGAACTCAATATCCTTCGACGTGCCGATAGGGTCGATGGCCACCTCATTCAGTTCGTAGGGTCGCAGGTAAGGCACTATAGCGTTGCCGCCGCTGTCAAGTTTCAGTCCCGGATAGCCCACCACTTTTGCACCTTCAGCGCCAGGCGCGGAGACCACGGCCATGGTTTCACCGCGATAAGGCGTTAGCGTAATGCCACCCGGATGTGCGACTACGCTGCCGCTCGCATTTAGCGAAAGGCTGTCATATCCAGCACCATGGCTAATGGTGCCACCGACTAAAGCGCTGGAACTTGTGTATTGCCCGTTAAGTGAGGTGTTACTGGTGTTGCTGGTGCCATCCCTGTCGGCCGTTACGCTGTAACTATATTGACGATCTGCTCCGGCGGAACCGCTTACCGTGGCTTGTGGGCTGTAGTTGCCACTAGTATCCCGACTCAAGCGGGCGGTAAGTTGTGGCGTATTTGGCGTAGAAAAGAAATCCACCGGCATACTGATAGAAAACAGCAGATTGTTTTCCATTCCACCTTCACTGAAGCGACTACGTGTAGCGCTGAAGCTATAGTTGCAGCGTCTTAGCTGCTTACTGTAATTGAACTGGTATTGCATATCATTGCCTTGGCGGTTCCAATAGCTTTGAGTCGACCCGGAGAGTGCAACCTGCCCCCAGCCTCCAAGGCTTTGATCCGCTGTCAGTGACAGGCGGCTACGCGGGCGATCAACTTGGTTAATGTCTGTGCCATTGCGCGCTGCATCGAGAGTTTGCATTGCCGTGTCGAAATCCATGAACCCGCTGGTAGAGAAGCGGTATGCCGCGACAGAAAAATTGCTCCCACTGCTTAGAAAATTCTTACTGTAAGTCAGGCGCACGCTCTGTCCTTGTTGCGTCTTCCCTTCAAGGTCCGTGCTGGCATGAGTTATGTCTGCTGCCAGGGCACCGATTGGCGTGCCGAGCGCGAGACCAGCCAGTACGCCGCTATAATTGTCACTGGCTTGTAAGCCACTGTAACCGGTGAAGGTGTTACTCAGACCGTACTGCAGGGTGCCCTGGAAGAGCTTGGCCTGTTGTGTCACATAATTATCGCGAGTTTCTCCAATCGTGAGGCTGTAACGCGTAGTACCTGGACGCAGCAATTGAGCAACGGACGCGTAAGGCACAGTGAAGTGCTGCTCGCTCCCATCGGCTTCGTACACAGTCACATCCAGATCGCCGCCATAACCTGAAGAGTAAAGGTCGTCGATGACAAACGCGCCCGGGGCCACGGTGGTTTCCTGTAGCAGGTTTCCGGACTGACGGATTGCCACACGGGCGTTGGTACGAGCAATACCTCGGATAACCGGAGCGTACCCACGCATGGATTCGGGCAACATCCGGTCGTCACTGCTCAGGCGCACGCCTTTGAAACTCAGCGTATCAAATATCTCACCACTGGTACTGGCTTCTCCCAACGTCAACTGGCTTTTCCAGGCGGTGATATCGCGTTGTGCGTATGTGTCGAGAGTCTGGTAAGTGCGGCCAGTATTTTGCTGCCAGCTCACTGATCCGTCGTGGCGCAAGCGCCAGTCTGCGAGGTTAAGCCCTACGTTTAATCCCAGGTAGGCCGAATCGTAGTTGCCTGTGTTTGTCTTGCTTTGGTTGGTGTTCAGGTTGTAACCAAGGATGCCCGCAGTGACACCACGATCCCATAACTCAGGGCTGACATAGCCATGAGCGTCACGACGTAGCGCGACTTGTGGAATGCTGACATCCAGTGTTTGTGTCTCCGGCAAAAACGTTGCACTCGCGTCATCAATCAATGACGCAACGTTCAAACACACTGCGTTATTTTCCAGCGCCTGATTGGCTGAAGCGGACAGGTGGTTGAAGTCGACTCCCACCAGTTGTAGTAATACGCGATTGAAACACACTGTTGGCGCGCTACCGTCAGGCTGGCTATGGATACTAATGTTCTGTCGGCCGACGAGTTGGCCATTGATCGAAATGTCGGAGCGATAGTCGCCAGTTAATACTGGGTTGCCTTTTTGATAAGGCGTCAAGTCCAATGCGCGCGATCCCTCTGGTAAAAAGGCACTGTTGAACTGTGTGTCTTCCGCCAGCACGCAACGCACTTCGAACGCTAGCAAAAGTGTTACACCGATTTTTAAAAATGGGCGGGTACGTAAGTTTAAGGCAAAGCGGCGCCTTACCGGCAGGTCGTGCCAGCCAGATGTCATGATCATAAGTTACTCGTGAGTGAGGTCAGTCGCTATTAGGTTCAGGGCACGAGTGGTTTACGGGTTGCCACCAAAGCGCCGTAGTCGTTGATTGCGCTAAACTCAACCACGGCCGAACTTGAGGGGGGCTTCTTTAGCGTCGGTAGTGGGAACTGCCTGGTCTGCCCAGGATCGATCATGCCGTCTTCACTTGGTTCGCGAGTGACTCCATCCACCAGGGTAAGCGCAATCTGAGAAACATGGTAAGCGCTTGGGTTATATGCTTGCAGTGCGTAACTCTTACCTTGGTTGATGAGTACAATCTTCCATTGCACTTGTTCAATAGCTTCGGTGGCTGTGCCCGGTAAGTTGTCCGGGCGATAAAAAATTTTTATTCTTGACCGAAAGGCCATTTGTAAGACATTGGTCTCTGTATCATCTTGCACTTTAGGTGGTATCTCCAGGACGTTGAGCCAGTAAACCGACTCTCTATCGCTGGGCTGGGGAGGGCCGCTGAACATCATCCGCAAACTCTGACCCTTATTCGGATCAATACGAGCCACGGGAGGAGTAAGCACGAATGGCGCTTTGGCATTACTTGGGCTGGAGGTAAGATCACCACCGTCGATCCATGACTGTACCAATACAGGTTTGCTGCCGTTGTTATTAAGTTTAACTGTGATTTCCTGCTGCGCAGCCGGGTATACCAATCGAGTTCCGGTGATCACAACGCCGGCGTTGGCGTATGAGCAAACCATCATCGTCAGCAGCGCGAAAGCACTGTAGGGAATCGGGTTACGGTAGAGCATACACACCTCGGGTCCAGTTTGGAGCGCCCCGCATCAAGTGCATCCGGGACGTTCCAAGACATTGCGACTTACTGGTAGTCGATGGAGTAAGTTACAGAACTTACGACAGTACCCGCTGTGGTTGTCCCTGTCGCGTAGTACTGTACTGCGTAAGGCATAGTTGTCGCGCCAGTAGCGTTCAACGTAGTGCGTGAAGTAGAGGTGCGCTGAAGTGTGTCACCTGCCTTGATAACGCTGCCATTAACAGGGTCGACTAACTGAAAGTTCACATTTGAGGCTCCACCACTGACATTTTTCAGATTGCCGCTAACTGGATCAACACTAGAACCTGGCTCAAAGAATGCCGCAGCAGTTTTGGCTGTTCCGGAGCAGTTGCTGAGCTGGATATTAAACCCTGTTTTACCAGCAGTTTGACCTGCCGCGGTCAGATCGGCCGTCGTGACCGTCGGCAGCGTTACGGTAGCGACGGCAGGGGTGACGCTACCATTCACAGCAATCGTACACGTTTGTGCTGTCAATTCACCATTGAAGTTGATAGTGCCGTCTGATGCGTTTGCGAACTGCATACCAAAAGCGGATGCCAGCGCGAGGACGATTATTTTACGACTCATAAGATACTTCCAAAAGTTAGGGCTAATGATTGTCGTAAACGCGAGGGAGACCCTCAATATCTTCATTGAAACTAGCCTTGCACATTTACGACAACGTGATTTTCGTTTATCTGCGAAGCGTTTTATTGAGGAAATTTCACCTGGGCGAGGGGGGATTTTCACTAGTGCTGGGGCCTGGACTGGGAAATTGAATGTGATCTAACCGTAGGACAGTCACCGTGCATCCTGATACGCACAAACGGGTACGTCTTCCACGCGACCGGGCACCCTGTGTGATCAAGGTTCTTGAACGTAGAGCAGGCCTGTAAAACGCCGCAGGACATTTACCCCGTGGACTTCAGTGTGAGCGGCGTTAAAAGTTGTAATTAGCCGATAGTGTTGCGCTACGACCTGACCCCGGCGTTGCCCAGCCGACAGTCGTCGCGCTGCCGCCGCGAACGTTGGTGTAGTAATCCTTGTTGAACAGGTTGTCGACATTCAACTGCAGGTCCAGATTGCGATTGACCTTGTAGTCGACCATTGCCCGATGAGTGAAATAACCCTTTACCAGGATATGTGCATCCGCATCTGTACTGTCGACGCGTTGCGCGCTTTGACCGGTTAAGCCGTAACCTACTTGCCAGTCACGGGACAGGTCATAGGTTGTCCAAACGTTCAACGCGTTGCGAGGTGTAAAGGGCAGCGGGTTACCTTTGTTCGGGTCCCCGGCTGTTTCTGCCACGTAATCGGACACACCCTGGATGACCTCGCTTTTGAGGTAGGTGTAGTTGGCGAATACCGACCACTCTTTGGTGATAAGACCCGATGCGCCGAGAGTGACCCCGTCTACACGCGCCTTGCCCTGCAACTGTTGCTCGGGGATAAGCGGATCTCCGGAGCTGACCTTATAGTTGGTGCGTTCGTTGCGGAATATCGAGCCGGTCAAGGATAGCTTGTCATTGAGCAGGTCCCATTTGGTGCCGAGCTCATACAGCTTGGCTGTTTCCGGTGCGACGGAGCAGTTATCGGCGCTCGCCAAGGCGTTCAAGCATGAGCCGTTAACGGTGGCATCGGAAGGGGTTTTTGAATTGCTGTAAGCGAAGTAGAAACTTCCAGCTTCAACGGGTTTGTAAACCAACCCGGCGCGCCATGAAAACAAGTCTTCGTTGTTTTCGGACGTGGTTTGCGTCAGCAGTTTGCCGTTGGTGGTATACGTCGAGGCGACCATTTTGTCTTCGTTGCGCTCAAAGCGCGCACCGCCGTTGATTTCCCAGTGATCGTCGAGCTTGAGGGTATCGAACGCATAGACGGCGTTGTTCGTCAGGTCTCCATCGTTGTGTCCGGCGCGATAGTAGTTTTGCGGGCCGTCGTAATGTGAGTCCGGATTGCGGATGTCCATCGGTACATAGTTGTAGGTGCCACCGTTTGCAGTGCGTTGCGCATTCCCTGAATCGAGGTCATAGCGCTCTTTGCTCAACGTCAGGCCCAGCACTAATGTGTGGTCGATGAAGCCGGTGGAGAATTTTGACGTCAAATCCGTCTGGTTGAACAGCATCGTGTTCTGGGTATCCAGCACCGTGCCACGTGGTCCAGATGGAGTGAATTTTCCGGGAGTCGAGCATTTCACCCCGACAGCTGTCACGCCTGACCCCAGGCACCATGTACCTTGCGGGGGATTAACCGTGGCTTTTTGATCGGTCACGCTGTACCGCGTGAGGTTGCTTACTTTCAACGCGTCATTGAAGTCGTGCTCCAACTTGGCCGTCAGCGAGTTCACCTGGTCGTCTTGCTCGTCGACGTTGTTGTAGCCATAGAAATTGCTGCGTTTGACCCCTGGCAAAGTTCCTCCCTGGAAGAAGGGCACGCCGTAGTCGGGCGTATTTTTGTCTTCCTGATGCAGGTAACTCAGCGTGAGTCGCGTATCTGTGCCGAGGCCGAAGGCGATCGAAGGCGCAATGCCCCAACGGTTGTAATCCACGTCGTCGCGTTCGGACACATTGTTGCTGTGAGCCATCAGGTTGAGCCGGAACGCCGTCGTGTCGTCGATCTGATGGTTGATATCAGCCGTTGTGCGTTTATAACTGTCGGTACCAACGGCTGCGCTCAAGTGATTGAAGTCGGTAAGCGTTGGTGCTTTGCTCACCAAATTGATGTTGCCGCCAATCGATCCCACGCCTGAATACACAGAGTTCGCCCCGTTGATGACCTCCACCTGTTGCAGGTTGAACGTGTCGGAGCGGCTGTATTGAGCGCTGTCACGGACACCGTCGATCGTGATGTCGTTGCTCGCGGAAAATCCGCGCATGTTGATCGAGTCACCATAACCACCGCCACCTTCCCCGGCATTGAAAGTGATCCCTGGAACCGTGCTCAGTACGTTCTGTAGCGACAACAGGTTCTGCTGCTTAATCACGGTTTCCGGAACGATAGTGATGGTCTGTGGAATGTCGCGCAGTGGTTGGGTGTATTTAGGTGAGTTGGGTTGCGGGAGAGGAGACTGGGCATCTTCTTGGCCATCGACCGTGGTCACACCCAGTTCGAGGGGTTTGTCCACGGCGGCAGCCATTGTGGTTTGGCTGGCGAGCGCGAGACCGAGCGCACACGCCAACCGGCTCTGCGTTGGCGCGGGCAGCTTCAAAGCGTTTTGCATCGTGTTCCCCTTGTTCATTTATTGTGGTGCTATTGCCAACGATAATTATTACTATTGTCGTGACGTTCGAAACGCTCTCGCTCGCTCGGTATCACCGGGCGAATTCAGAAGGAGAGGGACGGGCATCTTCGAACGTAAGGCGCGTACTTTGGACGGGACTGTGGCGCTCCGATTCGTGCGTTGGAACGCCAGGAGAATCTAAACGCTCATGCGGCGGGAGGCTGCGGTGAATTAGTCAATCAGTACGGAGGTTCGGTCATGCACGATCCCATCGTGACGGCACATGAAATTAACTCGCCGTTGGCGCCCGTTCTGTTGTCCGTTGAAAAACAGCAGGATGGAATCCGCCATGTTCCGGCCCACAGTCATCCACAGGGTCAATTGTTGGGTACCTTCACTGGCTTGGCGACGGTGGGAATAGGTGAGCGCTTGCAGCAGTGGGTTGTCCCGGCTATCCACGCTGTTTGGATTCCACCCAACATGCCCCACTCATCGCTGTCTCACGGCCCGTTTCACGGATGGAGTGTGTTTGTTGATGAGCAGGCCTGCGCTCGTTTGCCAGCCATACCGCGTACGTTTCGAGCGTCAAGGCTGTTGCGTGAGGCTGTCGGGCGGGCGGCAACGTGGAGGAGGCAAGTGCTGGGCGGCGCCGAACTGCGTTTGGTGGAGGTGATTTTTGATGAAATCTGCAATCTGCCTGAAGAGCCACTGGGTCTGCCGATGCCGAGCGATAATCGGATACTGCGTATTGCCACTCAATTCCTGGGGGACTTGACCAGTCAAAGCACCCTTGAGGAATGGGCTGCATGGACGTCTATCGCGCCGCGAACCTTGACCCGTTTGTTTGTCGAGGAAACAGGGTTCAATTTTGGCGAGTGGCGCCAGCAGGCCAGGCTTATGCGGGCTCTGGAAATGCTTGCACGCGGCGAGCCTGTGACCCGCATTGCGATTGACCTAGGCTATGAAAATCTCAGTGCTTTTATTGCGATGTTCAAAAAGCGCTTTGGAGTGACGCCAGGCAAATTTTCCATTTAAAGAATGAGTAATTATGCGGCGCAGGGGGCGACCAACTGTTGGGAATACCACTCCTGCAACGCCTCTCATCCAAACTGCGGTTGCATATAAGGTGCTGGCGCTGGTTGTGATGAAGCGAGGCCTTCACACTGAGCGCCAGACACACCAGTCATCAAAATAACGAGACGGGATAGGAAACGGTGAGCCGGTTTTCGTCGAAGTTGTACGGCATCCAACTGCGGCGCTCGGTGCCGTTGCGCCAACGGATGTCCAGATCCTTCAGCGTTCCTTCCTGAATGGTGTATGCGAGCTCAGTTTCGCGCAGGTATTCACGGCCGCCGGTTTGGCCGTCAGCATGTACGTTGTCGCCCTTGATGTAGCGGTTCATCAGCACGAGCCCAGGCACACCTACAGCCGCGAAGTTAAAGTCGTAGCGCAATTGCCAGGAGCGTTCGCCCGCAGCGTCGAACTTGCTGTTAAAGCTGTGGTTGGCCAAATACTGGCTGGTTGAGCTGGTGCCATCGACACCCATCCAGTCGCTGCTGCCGCTGATCTTCTGAAGCCCGAGGAAGAAAGTATGTGGACCGTTCTGGGCAGAAAAGAACCCGGAGTAGGTCTGGTTGTCCAGCTTGCCTGCGCGGGCGCTGCCATCATCGCGTCCCACGTAATAGCCCATTTGTGCGCCGAGTAGCCAGTCAGCGATGGGCTGGCTATGAGAGAACTGCACGTATTGCTGGTTGTAGATGTCCTTAAGTTGGGCGTTCCATAACCCGATTAACGTACGCTTGTCGTTGAAGGTGTATTCACCCGCCGCATAGTTGAAGCGATCACTTCTGGCACCAAAGGCAGTCATGTCCTGCATGTCTGACGAGGCACGCAGGCTGGTGGCCTGCACCTGTCCGGCCAACAGGGTCAGGTTTTCGATGTCCTTTGAGCGGATCTCCCCGCCACGGAACGTTTGCGGCAGCGAGCGTCCCCATTGTTCGGCATACAGGATGGGATAACGCGGCACCCATTCGCCGATTTTTACCTCCGTTTTGGCAAAACGTATTTTCGGCGCAATCGCCAATCGTCCGAAATCTTTGGCTTGGCGCCCATCATCATGCACCGGCAGCAAATCGGTCCCCCCCGAACCTGCGCCGCCGTCGAGTTTCAACGCCCAGAGCCCAAGAACATCAACGCCAAACCCCAATGTGCCTTGGGTGAAACCCGAACGAATGTCGAGGATAAAGCTCTGCGTCCATGCTTCTGCCTGGCCTGTTCGAGCTTGCTTCACGTAGTTACGATTCATGTAGTAGCTGCGCAAAGTCAGCGTGCCCTTCGACCCGTCAATAAAACCTTCAGGTTCAGCAGCAGCGGCACCGGGAGCGAAGAGCGTGGCAGCCAGCGTCGGGGCCAGCAAGGTCAGTAAGTGATGCGAACATTTCATGGTGAATCTTCCTTTTTTATCTTTTTTGTGATGCAGGAAGCCCTACCGCACCCATCGAGGGGGCGGCCGGGTGGATTGGAACAGTTCGGTCAGCGGTCAGTCGGGGTTGGACGCCTTGAACTCTCGGCGGCGACGGTGCAGCACCGGCTCGGCGTAACCGTTGGGTTGTCGGGTCCCTTCGAGCACAAGCTCGACGGACGTCTGGAAGGCGATGTTGTTGTCGAAATCCCCAACTATCGGGCGATACAGCGGATCGTCGGCGTTTTGCTGGTCGACCACCGACGACATACGTCTGAAGCTGTCGATGATCTGGTGTTGACTGACCACGTCGTGACGCAACCAGTTGGCCATGTGCTGGCTGGAAATACGCAGCGTGGCGCGATCTTCCATCAAACCGATGCCATTGATGTCGGGCACCTTCGAACAACCAACTCCCTGATCGATCCAGCGCACGATATAGCCGAGGATGCCCTGGGCGTTGTTGTCCAGCTCATGGCGAATTTCGTCTTCCGACCACTTTACCGACGGCGCCAAGGGGATTGTGAGAATCTCGTCCAGCGACGCACGTGGGCGTTCTGACAGCGTGCGTTGTTGAGCGAATACGTCTACCTGGTGATAGTGCATCGCATGCAGCACTGCGGCTGTGGGCGAAGGTACCCAAGCGGTGTTGGCGCCGGCAAGTGGATGGGCTATTTTCTGTTCGAGCATCGCGGCCATCAGGTCGGGCATTGCCCACATCCCCTTGCCGATCTGCGCACGGCCTTGCAGGCCAGTACTCAAGCCGATGTCGACGTTCCAGTCCTCGTAGGCGGCGATCCACTTCTCGGATTTCATCGCTGCCTTGCGCACCATGGCACCCGCCTCCATGGAGGTATGGATTTCGTCGCCGGTACGATCCAGGAATCCGGTATTGATAAACACCACGCGCTCGCTCGCTGCCTTGATACACGCCTTCAGGTTCACTGTGGTACGACGTTCTTCGTCCATGATCCCGACCTTGAGCGTGTTACGCGGCAGGTGCAGCACTTCTTCAATATGTTCGAACAGCGCGTTGGTGAACGCGACTTCTTCGGGCCCGTGCATTTTCGGCTTGACGATATAAATCGAACCTGTACGGCTGTTGATCCGACTGCTGTGGCCATCAAGGTTATGCAGCGCCGCCAAACTGGTGATCAGGCCGTCGAGAATGCCTTCCGGCACCTCATGACCCTGTGCGTCCAGGATTGCATCGCTGGTCATCAGGTGGCCTACGTTGCGCACAAACATCAGCGCTCGTCCAGGCAAGGCCAGAGGGCAGCCGTTGAGCGCGGTATACGTACGATCAGGGTTCATCGTACGTATAAACGAGCCATTGTCTTTGCTCACGTGCGCCTGCAGGTTGCCCTTCATCAGGCCCAGCCAGGTGCGATAGACCTGAACCTTATCGTCAACGTCTACGGCGGCGACGGAGTCTTCGCAGTCCATGATGCTGGTCAGGGCCGCCTCCATCAGCACATCGGTGAGTTCAGTGGCGTTAAGTTGCAACTCTATATGCAGGCCGTTGTTTTTTAGTAACAGGGCCTGTGGGGCTTTACGGTCCCCTCGATAACCCAACAACTGATCCGTACGTTTCAGAAGCGCAGAAGCTCTATTCTGGAAGTCAGCAATCAACTGCCCGTGTTCCATACGGTAGGCACGGACCTGTGCATGGGAGCCGGACGCCAAGGGCACGGCCTCATCCAGAAATGCCGCGCTGAAGGCAATAACCTGCAGCCCGCGCGCCGGGTCGTAAGCCTGTCCTTTCGAGGATGCACTTACCTCACTGATAACATCGCTACCGTACAGCGCGTCATATAACGAGCCCCAGCGAGCATTTACGGCATTGAGGGCAAAACGTGGATTGGAGAGCGGCACAACCAATTGTGGTCCCGCCAAGTGCGCGATCTCTTCGTCGACGTTCTGCGTGGTGGCTTGCGCGTTATCGGGCTCTGGCTGCAGGTAGCCAATGCGCTCGAGAAACTGTTTGTAGGCGGCCGGATCATGCTGTGAGTGGGTTCGGTGCCAGTGATCAATGTGCTGCTGTAAAACATCCCGCTGCTGCAACAGGGCACGGTTAAGCGGTGAAAACGTTTCGATCAGTTGCGCGGCGCCCGCCCAGAATCGCTCGGATGAAATCCCTGTTCCAGGCAGGGCCTCGTTATCGACAAAATCCAGTAACACCTTGGCGATTCGCAGCCCGCTGACCTCTATGTACTCACTCATGGCTGCTCTCGATAGTGGCGTTGTTCAGGTCGTCCAGTCGGTAGATGACCGTGTCATTGTTGAAGCGCAGTCGCGCAGAAAGGCTGTTGGTGACCACCAGTAAAAGCTGGTCATCCTCGACTAACCAGTGAGTACTGGTGCCGCCGAAAGTGGCAAAGGTCGCAGCCAGGACGAAACCCTCGTGCTCCCAACGCCACACTTCAGAGGTCAAGACCGGTTGCGGGTTTTCCCGGCCGCCTGTGATAAAACAGACCCTGGCCAAGAACCGTTGAGCCTTATGTGTAATGACCGCCAAGGCACGGCCACCTTCACCACCGAGCACTTGTTTGAACTGCAATTGGTCCTGTGCCAGGCAGGCCAGTTGGGTTTCCCCGGTCAAGCTGGCGTACACCAGATACAACCGCTCTTGATCGGCAAAGAAACTGAATGCGCGGCCGCCAACGCCCGGTAACTCGAACAGAGGTGCGAAGTGATCGCCTTGCCAGCGCATCACCTGCGACGGCCCCAAATGGTCGGCATACGCCAAATAGTCTTGATCCGCGTGGTGGATGTGAGCCCATCCATAACCCCAACGCCCTTCGAGCACCTGGAACTCAACAAACTGCTGACCGTCCCACTCGTAGATGCGTGAGGTCACCGGATGCGCAGAACTGAGGCCTGGCACTTGAATACCCTGTGCCAGTGCCAGGAAGTGCCGGCCTTGAACCTGAAAGTAATGCCATTGCTTGGCACCAAAAGTGGCGATCGCTTGAAACGGTAACCAACGACCTTCCTGGTGTTCAAAGATGACGCTTTTCACGTCGTGTTCGAACGGGCCGTTACCACTGCGGATACTTGCGGTGGCTAGAAACCAGCGGCCGCCAATCGTAAAAAACTCGGCGTCTTCTGCGCCTGCGACAGGGATGCTGTCAGTCAGTTCAAAACCGGTTGAGTGATAGCGATATATCAAGCTGCATATATCGCTGTCGCCTGCATGCATCCCCGCCGGCTGTCCGGCGATGTCTTCTGCAAACTGGGCGATGGCCATGTAGCGTCTATCATCGCGTATAAAACTCTTGGCGCTGCGTGCGCAGTCGGTAGGCAGACGCTGGACTTCGCTCAGTTGAACACTGGGCATAAAGATAAGGGGGTTGTTCATGGGGTGTGCCTGTCGATCAATGGTTATCGGTGTGAGGACGAACACGGTCTGTCAGTACCACGGCCAGTGCCGCCAGCAGGACAGGGCAAGCGGCCACCAAATACAAGGAATTCCAGGGCAGTTGCATACTCAACAACGTGCCGCCGATCAGTGGCCCCAGGATTGATCCCATGCGGCCGATGCCCATTAAAAATCCCACGCCAGCGCCGCGGACATTGGCTGGGAACAAGCGGGCAGCCAACGCCGGAAAGGTTAATTGACCGCCGATCACGCCAAGCCCGGCAAAGAAAATCAGTGGCAGCACCGCATTGACGTTGTGCATGTTCTGCCCGATCAGCCAGACCATAAAACAGCCGAAAACCAAGGCGGTGGCAGCGGGAAAAAACAAGCTGCGGCGAGCTCCGATAAAGGACATGCCAATGGCTCCGAGGATCCCGCCAAGGTTCAGTACGACACCACCGATGGCGGCTTTAGCTGGGGACAGGCCGGCTTGCGTGAGAATGGTTGGGGTCCAACTGACGAGAAAGTACGTGGCAACCATGAGCATGAATACAGCGGCCCACATCAATAGCGCCGGCAACAGGCGACCGTCCGCAAACTGTATTGCTGCCGAGCTCAGCAGGCGCTGCTGAGGGGTGATGCCGCGCTCCTTTTGCAGTGTTTCCGGCAAGAGCATGATCACCGGCAAGATGACGCAGACAGCGCCAATTCCGCCCATCACAAAGACGACTTCCCAGCCATAGGTACTCAGTAGTGCGGAAGTGATTGTGCCGCCAACCACCGCGCCGAGAGGAAACCCGAGAAACATCAGCGTGATCATGGTGGAGCGTCGCGACGGCGGTACGTTTTCCGCGGTCAACGCGGTGATGGCCGGAATGGCCCCACCGAGTCCAAGGCCTGCTATGAACCGGTAGAACATCAGTTGATACGGCGACGATGCCGTGGCGCAGAGCAAGGTAAACACAGTAATCACGCACAGTGACGCGACGAGTGTCTTTTTGCGTCCGTATCGGTCAGCGGCTGAGCCAATGGTAAAAGCACCAATCACCGCGCCCAAATAACCGATGCTGAAGACCTGGCCCATCAACCCGTGAGGCATGTCCCAGGCTTTTACCAATAATGGTGCAATAAAAGACAGCATCAGCGTGTCGAAACCATCGACCATCGCCACCGCAAAACAGCACAGGACGATCAGGATTTGGCTTCTTTCAAGACGATCAGTCGCCTGTAATTTCATTGATGCAGAAGACATGTGTACTCCAGGGGGTTGGCGGCGCGTACGCTGCAACCCGTTATTGTTGTTGGAATGAGTCACGATCCGTCTTGCCCGTTTCAGCTCAAGGGCGGGTAGTCGATATGGGTGAACCCTGGTATCTCCAGATCTTGAGGGCGATTGCCATTGGCCCGTAATTGGTCGATGAGGATGTCGGCGACACAGTTGGAGAGCAGTTGGGTCGGGTCCTCCATGATCCGTCGCAAGCGCGCAGCCATTGATTCACGGTCATGCACTGACTTGAGCTCCGGCATTTCACTCATGCGCAGCGTTGGTAGTTGAATGGCGGAGTCGGGAAACATGCGCTGCGCTATATCGACACTGGCCCGGGTGTTGAGCCAGAGGTGGCGATACTGCAATTCAAGGGCGGCCAGTTTTTCGGGCTCCGCAGCAATCCCGGCGTCGAACGACGGCGCGTGTGGCGCGATGTACACTTGGTCATGATGCAACTGCCCCAGTGAAGCCGACCACAGCAAATGGCACATGTTGTTGCTCCCCCAAGTTAAGCCTGCGGTGGGGCGCCCCGATCGACCCGTGATCATGACCATCAATCGGCTCCAGTCGATGGCCTCGCTACGCAACCAGTGAGTGATGCGCACGATGATGTCGGTAAAGGCAAGTGCAAACGTGGCGAACATGGTGTCGTTGAGTGGCACTTTTACCTGGCATTGAGGCCCTTCTTCCAAGTACTCACTTCGCAGTACGGCAAAGCTCAGCAGTCTTGGGTCGACCAGCATGCGCTGCATGTACTCAATGGTTGTCGCGCAAACGTAATCAACCATTTTGGCGACGTGGTCTTCCTGGCCCGCAAAACTGCCAACCGCCACCACATCGCGCCAATACGCAACACTGTTGCGCGCACGTACCGCTTCGGCATCCTTGATCATGCGCTGAGCGTCAATCCGCCAGGTGTTCGATTTCGGTGCTACCTCGTGGGTTCTGATCAAGAAGGCCAATGCCAACGGCAAGTGCGAAATGGCCGTCAGTTCGATAAATCCCCGGGTACTTTTACGGAAGCTTTCAATCACCACAGGGCGGCCTTGGCCGGGGAACAACGCAATATCGGCGCCCGTGGTTACCAGTATAGGGTCGTGTGCGCGCTGCTCGTTCATGTGCTGGGTCAGGTGTGCTCCAACGCTTTGCGAGTCAGAGGTGAAGGTGTGAAACAGCGACCTGAACGCAGGATCTGGCGAGTAACTCATGGTGGCCTCCAACACTTGTATTTAGAATCCGAACAGGCGTTCAGGGTTGTCGACCAGAATGGCCTTGATGACGTCGGGATCGTTGGTCCACTGGCCCAACAACTCGAGCAACTCTCCGGTGTCGCGGGACAACCCTGGAATATGCGGCCAGTCAGAGCCCCAGATTACGTGAGTGGGAGCCTTCTCAATAATTGCTTTCGCCAGAGGCGTGACCACGGCCAAGCTTTTTTTCTTGGCAATCCGATACGGCGCGCTTAGCTTCAACCAGCAATACCCTGTTTCCAGCAGGCCAAGCAGTTGTTCGAAGTCGCTTGAGCCCAAGCCGTCCTCTTCCAGCATGTACCCCATGTGATCGATAACGAACGGCGTACTTAGTGTCGTCAGATACGGAATCAGGTTTTTCACCACCCAACCGGGCGCGTAGAACTGCAGGTGCCAGCCCCGCGCAGACACACGCTCAGCCATGCGACCGATGTAGGCGGCCAGCTCTTGCGTGGGCAGGTGTTGACGGCTAAACAGGTCCAGCCGAACGGCCCGAACGCCTGCGCGGTGATAGTCGTCGAGCGTTGCGTCTGCAACGCTTTCCTCAATCATCACTACTCCGCGTGCCACATCGCCGACCTTGCGCAAGGCGTCGATCATGCAGCTGTTGTCAGTGCCGTAATAACTCGGCTGCACGATGACAAAACGGCTCAGGCCGAGGCGCGACATCAGCTGTTGAAAATGCTCCACATCACCAAATGGCAATGTGTAATGCGGGTGCTCAACACGGGGATAGCGCTCTTGGGGACCGAAGACGTGCATGTGCCCGTCGCAGGCGCCCGTCGGGACGCGAAAGGTGGGACGGCTCACGGTCTCCAGTGCACGGATCGGCTCTGGTACCAGTGGCACCTCTTGTTGTGCGTTACTCATGGGACAGCTCCTTGGAAGACACCGCCTGGTAGGCCTCGAGTGTTTGCTGCGCTTTGCCTTGCAGCGAATGGATGAACAAATCGGTATCAATACCGGCGAACAGGTACGGTGCAGCACCGGCAGCATACAATTCGGACAATGCCTGCAGGTCGGCCAGACCGCCGACCACTGCCAATTTGCCGTGCGCCAGGGCGGCTGCAATGACGGCATGGCAGGCAGCGAGAACATCGGGGTGGGCTGGGTTGCCGGGATGACCCAGATCGGCGCAAAGGTCGTTGGCGCCTACGCCCACAATGTCGACCCCAGGCAAAGCGGCAATTGCGTCGGCATTGGCCACGCCCGCCGCGCTTTCGATCAGGATCTGAACCGTCATGGCGTTATTGAGGTGCTGATTCATCTGGGCCACCGGAATTTTTTTAAACCCGGTCTGTACCAGTGTTGCGATCTGAGAGCGTTGTCCTTGAGGTGCGAAACGGCATGCCAGTAAGTAACGCTTGGCTTGCTCGACGCTTTCAACCCGTGGCGCGATGATCCCCAGTGCCCCGGCGTCCAGCACTCGGCCAATGGCCCCAAAATCTTCCTCAGGCACCCGCACCCACGGCACTAGCCCGAGGTCCAGCGCGGTGGAGCAGATATGTCCGGTGGCATCCAGCGAAATGCCGCTGTGTTCAAGGTCAACCCACAGTGCTTGATAACCCGCCAGGCTGGCCCAGCGGGCGATGTCCGGGCTGCGTGAAACACGTATGCCCAAGGCCAGAACGGGCAGACCTCGGCGAAGGCTATTCCGGACATCAGGTAATGCTTGGAGAGTGGAATTTGAGGCCATGGTTTTTTGTTCGCAATGAGTTGGCAGTGACCCAACTATGCGACAAACTTCTGATTCATCAAATTTGCATATGCTAGTTTTCTGTTTTAAGAGATGAATCAATGAACGTACGACATTTGCGACAATTTATGGTCCTCGCTGAAGAGTTGCATTTTCGTAAGGCGGCAGAACGTCTGGACATGACTCAAGGGCCTTTAAGCCTCGCCATTCAGGCGTTGGAAGAGGATCTGGGCACTCGATTGTTTGACCGCACCCGGCGCTCGGTGCAACTGACCGCAGCCGGCCAAGCCCTGCTGGAAGACGTCCCAGGCATTCTTGAGCGCATTGAAAGCACGCGAAACCATGTCCGTCGTGTCGTCACGGGGGAGAGTGGGCGATTGAAACTGGGCTTTACATCGGCCTCGTCCTTGCTGCCGTTCTTTCCGCAGGCCATCAACGCCTACCGAGTATCGAGTCCGAATGTGGCGGTCAAGCTCAAGGAATTGCCGTCGAGCTTGCAAATCCAGGCGCTACTCGCCAACCAGCTTGATGCGGGACTTTTGCGTTCACGCGCCGCTGAAAAGGGATCAGAGCTGGTTTTTAAACACTTACTGGATGAACCATTGGTGGTTGCGATGGGGCAGAACCATCGATTGGCGCAGCAGCCCGACGTAAGCATTGACGAACTGCGCCACGAGCCGTTTATCGCGTACCCAAGCGACAGTGGCGTGGTGTTGTCAGAGACAATCATGATTCTTTGTGCCAAGCGCTCTTTTGCGCCCAGCGTTGTGCAAGAGGCACGCGAACCGTCAACCATTATTGGGCTCACGGCGGCGGGGTTGGGTATCGCGATCATTCCCTCGTGCTTGAGGTCAATCAATGTCCCTGGCGTGGTATTTCGTAACTTGCGCGACAGCGACGCCGTGTCCTCTCTCTATTTTGTCTATCGGTACGGGTGTGCGGCGCCCACGGTTCATAGCTTTATTGGCGAGTTGCAAGCGCAAATCCGTCAAAGTGTTTTGAGCTCACCGTGACACGCTACGGCACTTGGCGTGGCGACTCGCAGCCTGCTCATGCCATCAGCCAGCAAGGTCCTAGTTCGAATTGGGCTACCCAATGATGTTGTAAACCTGAGCGATGACTGCCGGGTCCAGCAGGTAGTTGATAAAGGTCAAGCCTTTGGCTTGCAAAACAGCGCCGGACCAACCGATGGCGATGCACAGGTCACGCAACTCTCCAAGCACACTGGGGTTTTGGCACAAAACATGATGGCGAACGCTGTGAACTTCACATCTGTGAGAACTGCTTCTTCGGAGCAATTGCTTACATAAAGCAGGAGCGGCGCATACAGCATCTATTCGATGAAAGTGACCATGCCGATACTGATGAACTTGGCTTGGTTGTGGGCAGCGCTGTGGCGCTACCTCAATGTCGGGGCAGTACCTATAGACAACAACTGGGGTGAGAAACAAATCCGGCCATGGGCCCTCGGGCGCAAGAACTGGCTCTTTGCCGGGTCGTTGCGCAATGGCAAACGGCCCGCCGCGATTATGAGTTTGATCCAGTCTGCGCGGTTGAATTGGCATGATTTGTACGCGTACCTGAAGGATGTTCTCACGCGCTTGCCAACGCAGCGGGCGAGTGAAATCGATGATTTGCTGCCGCATAGGTGGCAACCGGTTCAATCACGCTTTGCTTTCGGCCATTTCACATCACGGGTGGAGAATTGCACAGGCGCGCCCCTGTTTGCAGTCGACTTCGCACAACCGTCGCTCAGAGCGAATGCCCTAGCAATATCCCACGATCAGCATGCGGATCATCAGTTCAGGATCAATTGAAAGACACCCAGTCGGGCTTTAGACGTCGGCGACGTAATTGCGCAGGTCGCTCAGATCGAGACATTGAACAATGCTGCGCATAAAGTGATTGGCTGGAATGTGATCTTCAAGGTTGAACGAGTAAAACAGCCGCTCCTGCCCACTCGATAACTGTCCCATCATGCTGTGTGTTCCCCAGCCGGCCAATGCAGAGATCTTGCCGCATGCCAGACAGGGGAGCTATTTTTTCAACAGAATTGGCCAAATCGGCCATTCGAATAGTGTCTCCAAATCTAGGGGTGAATCAATTTTTAGTCGGTGCGCAACAAATATAACCGCTTATTTAACAGGGAGATTAGCAAAGTAATCGACATCCAACCGATAGGTTTTACCCAGCAATTTTCCTGCGCCATACCAAGGCGTTCGGTTGAAGCTCAGGTTTAGCCCGTCGTATCCGAACTCAAAAAAATAACCGTTGCTGCTGGTGAACTTGAAGTTGCTGTCGGAATACTCACCCAGCGTGTACTGGACATTCTGCCCCTGCGTATAGAGTTCCTTCACCCGTTGCAGGTACAGCGGGGCGATGTCCGCGAACTGTGTTTTGGCCTGCTGATTGTATTGCTCCAGCGTAAGGCCGGGGGTCTTCTCCAATCGGGTGGCAATCAGCGCGAAGAAATCAGCATCCGCCTTGGCGACGGCCAATTGTACACCTAGGAAATAATTCAGCTTTTGCGGCTCGATGCTCAGCTCTTTCTTACCCGAAACGGGAGCGGTGTTTGCTTCCACCATGAACTCGGAAGTTTTTGGCAGCATCATCACTGAGGTGGCGATGTAGGCCGCACAGGCGGTGATGCGCCGAGACAGATCCGGATCAACAAGTAACGACAGCGGGTGGCCTTGTTGAGGCACGCGACTTAAGTCAATACCTTGTTGTAGGAGGTTCTGAGCGACTTGCTGCTGGGTGCTTTCCCCCCGTGCTAGTGCACAGACTTGGTTCATCATGAGTTCATTGCGCTGTCCACTAGGCATTGGCACGAGCGCCATGACGGCACTTTGAATAATCGGGAGTGCAGGCAATGCAATCCCTTGCGAGGTTTTCGCGGCGACGGTGTGTGCGTTGTTATCACAGCCAACGAGCAACATCAGAGTGAGGATACATCCAGACATTTTGAACAACGCCATAGGGCATCAGCCTTGTGTTAATGTGAAAAAAGACAGGCTGCACGAGGCAGCCTGTTCGTCAATTTTTGAACAACGCCCACTCTAACCCGGGCGCTGAGCTTATTTACCATTGGTAGCCGACACCTACGCCCACACCCGCATCCCCCTGGGTATTGGTAGTAGCCTGAAGCTTCCCCACCCAATGACCATTCTTGGAGATAGTTGAGACGCCAAACGACAATGCCGATTGCCCGCGATAATTGGCTGCTGCGATTGACGTCATGCTTGCTCCAGGAGAGTAGGGCTGTGGCAGGCTTGCCATGGCCATAGCACCGGCGATGCCCGCGCTCAAGGTGTCGTCCTGTTTCTTCAGGTCGCGCTTGAGTTCGGAGTAACGCTGGTCAGTGTAGGCGTTAACGTTGTCGGTGATGTTCGAAACGCTTTTATTGAGCTGATCGAAGTTCACCGCGTCAGTGCCTTGGGTCGCGGCTGCCACATTGGTGATCTGCCTTTCGCTGCCCGCGGCACCCACCGAGACGCTGTTATCGCGGCTCGCCACCGAGTTGGCGCCCAGCGCAGTGCTGTTGCTCCCCGTAGCGCTGGCGCCGTTACCCATGGCCACCGAATTGGCGCCGGAAGCCTTGGCATTGGTGCCGACTGCTGCGCTGTTATTGCCGGAAGCCACCGAGCCTGCACCACCGGCCACCGCATTGGTACCGGTAGCGGAGGGCTTGGCGGCGGTGCTGGTGTTGTTTACCTGGAACATACCGTCGGTACCGTTCTGCACCTTGGAAACATTGCTTTCAACCTGAGTGACACGGTTATCAACGGCCGTGATGGCGCCAGTTACGTTACCAACGTTGGTGTTGATGGTTTTCAGCGAATCGTCGGTGTACTGCTTTGACTCGGCTACCGCGCCATCGAGCTGCCTCAAGTTAACTGCGTCGGTGGCTTGCTGGCCATCGGCAACGTTGCTGACCGTGCGAGTCTGCCCCGTGGCAGTATTACCCACCGAAACCGTACCCACACTAGCATTGCTAGCGTTGGAGTATTTGCCGTTGTAAGTCTCCGCACCGCGACCGTTGTCGCTTGAGCCTTGACCAACGGCTACGCTGCCATCGGCACTGGCTGTGGCGCCATTACCCACCGCCACAGCTCCGGCACCCGTTGCCTGCGCACCGTTGCCTGAGGCCACCGCCGCCGTGCCCGACGCCTGCGCACCAGTACCCGAGGCCACCGCGCCATTACCCGAAGCACTGGCGTTGCCACCAATCGCTACTGAGTCGGTGCCACTGGCCACCGAGTCGGCCTGGGTTGAATTGGCGTGGAAGTACTTCACGCCTCCACCGTTGGTGATGTTGTTAATATTGCCCTCAATGGTGGTGACTCGCCCGCCGAGGTTGGTGATGTTGGTGGTGTTTTGCGCCACCTGATCACCTACCGCCGTCAGTTGCTCTACGTTCACCGCATCGTTCGGCGCTGAGCCGGCGGCTACGCCTGTGATCTTGCGATTACCCGACGCGGTGCCAATGCCCAATTCGCCAACCGAAGTCTGCGGCGCGCTGAGGCCATAAGCTGTGTAGCCATTCTGGGCACCAACCGTGGTGACCGAGCTTGAGCCCAGCGCAATGCTTGTGGCTTGACTGGCTACCGCACCGGCGCCGAGTGCCAGGGACTGTTCACCCTGAGCCTCGGCTTGGGAGCCGATGGCAATGCCCGAGGCCAGCAGGACCTGAGTATTACGACCAATCGCGATGCCGCCAGCAGCAGCCTGCCCGACGGTGGCCTGGTTGCCGATACCGATACCGTTATCGCCATTGACCACGGTAGCCGGGCCTACGGCGATCGACTCTTGCCCGACAGACAGAGAGTCTTGCGGGTTGGTTGAATTAGCGTGGAAGTACATCGTACCGGTAGCGCTGATCGAGCCAATCGCACCCGTGAGTTGGCGCAAAGTTACGGCATCCTGGGAACTGGTACCGTCCGCTACGTTGGTGAGTTGGCGGTACTGGCCGGCTTTACCCAGTGACACAGCACCTAATAGGGTCGCGTCGGAGGTGTCGTAGCGAATGGCTCCATTGCCCACTGGAATCAAACCCGTGGACGGCGCGATGGCACGGTCCGAGACCGAGCCTTGGCCCAGCGCCACACCGCCCAGCACTTGCACGCTGCTCTGGTTACCCAGGGCAACGCTGCCCGCAGTGGTTGCCGCTGCACCGGCGCCGGCCGCGAAGGATTGCGCGCCACCCGCTACCGATTGCGGACCAATGGCCACGCTGTCGACACCCGTCGCGGAGCTGTCAGCCAAGGTCGAATTGGCATGGAAATACTTGATCCCCGTACCGTTGTTGACGATGTTGTTCACCGAAGTGCCAAGGCCGTCGACCGCCGTATTGGTGGCGAACAGTTGGCTGCCGTTGACCGCATCGGTGCTGGTGCCTGTGACTTGACCGGCCGCCACATTGGTGATCTGGCGTTCATTGCCTGCACTGCCCACACTCAAGACGCCTGTCGGCGCGCCTCCCGCATAGGTGTAGGCCGTGCCATTGACGGTGCCGCCAGTGGTGGCGTTAGCCGCAGCCGTGGTGGCGCCGCTGCCCAGGGCGATCGAGTTGGCGGTGCCTGCCGTGGCACCGTTGCCCAAGGCTATGGCATTGGTTGCGGTGGCACTCGCGCTAGGGCCGACGGCTACGCTGTCGGTGCCGGTGGCGGTGCTGTCGGCCAGGGTCGAGTTAGTGTGGAAGTATTTGATGCCTGCGCCGTTGACGATGTTGTTCACCGAGGTACCCAGCCCATCGACCGCCGTATTGGTGGCGAACAATTGGCTGCCATTGACGGCATCGGTGCTGGCGGCGGTGACTTGGCCGGCCGCCACATTGGTAATTTGCCGTTCATTGCCCGCACTGCCCACACTCAAGACGCCTGCTGGCGCGCCTCCCGCATAGGTGTAGGCGCTGCCGTTGACCGTGCCGCCGGTGGTGGCATTAGCCGCGGCGGTGGTTGCGCCGCTGCCCAGGGCTATCGAGTTGGCGGTGCCTGCCGTGGCCCCGTTACCCAAGGCCATGGCGTTGGTGGCCGTGGAGCTCGCGTTAGGGCCGATGGCCACACTGTCGGTGCCGGTGGCGGTGCTGTCAGCCAGGGTCGAGTTAGTGTGGAAGTACTTGATGCCTGCGCCATTGACGATGTTGTTCACCGAAGTGCCAATGCCGTCGACGGCGGTGTTAGTCGCAAACAGTTGGCTACCGTTAACCGCATCGGTGCTGGTGCCTGTGACTCGGGCTGCCGCCACGTTGGTGATCTGGCGTTCATTGCCCGCCGATCCCAGGCTGAGCACACCAATCGGTGCGCCGCCGGCATAGGTGAAGGCCGTGCCGTTGATCGTGCCGCCAGTGGTGGCGTTGGCTGCGGCGGTGGTGGCGCCACTGCCCAGGGCCACCGAGTTGGCAGTTCCCGCCGTGGCACCGTTGCCCAGGGCCATGGCGTTGCTTGCTGTAGCACTGGCGGCTGGGCCGACAGCCACACTGTTGATCCCGCTGGCGGTACTGTCGGCCAAAGTCGAGTTAGTATGGAAGTACTTGATGCCTGAACCGTTGTTGACGATGTTGTTGAGTGTTGTGCCGACGCCATTGACAGCTGTGTTGGTAGCGAACAGCTGGCTGCCGTTGACCGCGTCGGTGCTGGTGCCCGTGACTCTGCCCGCCGCCACATTGGTGATCTGGCGTTCATTACCCGCCGATCCCAGGCTGAGCACACCAATCGGTGCGCCGCCGGCATAGGTGTAGGCCGTACCGTTGATCGTACCGCCAGCGGTGGCGTTAGCCGCAGCCGTGGTGGCGCCGCTGCCCAGGGCTACCGAATTGGCAGTTCCCGCCGTGGCACCGTTGCCCAGGGCCATGGCGTTGGTCGCCGTGGCACTGGCGGTCGGGCCGACAGCCACGCTGTTGGTGCCGGTGGCGGTGCTGTCGGCCAGGGTCGAGTTAGCGTGGAAGTACTTGATGCCTGCACCGTTGTTGACGATGTTGTTGACCGAAGTACCCAGACCGTCGACGGCAGTATTCGTCGCAAACAACTGGCTGCCGTTAACCGCATCGGTGCTGGTGCCTGTGACTCGGCCTGCCGCCACATTGGTAATCTGGCGTTCATTGCCCGCCGATCCCAAGCTGAGAACACCAATCGGTGCGCCGCCGGCATAGGTAAAGGCGGTACCGTTGATCGTGCCGCCAGCGGTGGCGTTAGCTGCGACGGTGGTGGCGCCAGTGCCCAGGGCCACCGAATTGGCAGTTCCCGCCGTGGCGCCATTACCCAGTGCCATGGCGTTAGTCGCCGTAGCATTGGCGGTCGGACCGACCGCCACGCTGTTGGTGCCGGTGGCGGTGCTGTCGGCCAGGGTCGAGTTAGTGTGGAAGTACTTGATGCCTGCACCATTGGTCACGATGTTGTTGAGCGTCGTGCCCACGCTATTGACTGCGGTGTTGGTCGCAAACAACTGGCTGCCGTTGACCGCGTCGGTGCTGATGCCCGTGACTTGACCGGCCGCTACGTTGGTGATCTGGCGTTCATTGCCCGCTGTCCCCAGGCTGAGAACACCAATCGGCGCGCCGCCAGCGTAGGTATAGGCGGTTCCGTTGATAGTGCCGCCGGTGGTGGCGTTAGCCGCGTCGGTGGTGGCGCCACTGCCCAGTGCTACCGAGTTGGCAGTTCCCGCAATGGCGCCGCTACCCAGGGCCGTGGCATTCGTTGCCGTGGCTTTCGCGTTGGGACCTACGGCTAACGAATTGTCGGCATCCGCTGACGCGCTGGTGCCAAAGGCTGCGGCATTGAGGCCCAGCGCTTCAGAGTTGTAACCGAATGAAGCGGAGTTATCACCATTAGCCCATGAGTCGCGACCAACCGAAACCGCCCGCGAGCCAAAAGCTTGTGTGTTGCTGGCACCAATGGCGATGGCATCAGCGCCGGTGGCAGTGGGCTTAAAGCTGCTGTTCAACGACCCTGTGCCACCGATCGCGATGCTACCGTCACCTGCCGCAGATGTATTGCCCACCGAGATCGATCGTACGCCTGTCGCCGAAGAGTTGGCGCCCAGAGCCGAGCTTTCGGCAGCAGCGGCGGAGGCGTTGCTGCCTACAGCAGTTGAGGTGGCGCCGTTGGAGACAGCCAAGGGGCCCACCGCCACACTGTCGATACCGACGGCGCTTGAGTCAGCGGCGGTCGAATTGGCATGGAAATACTTGATGCCCGCACCGTTGCTGACGATGTTGTTAAGCGTGGTACCGACGCTATTGACCGCCGTGTTGGTGGCGAACAGCTGGCTGCCGTTGACCACATCGGTGCTGGTGCCTGTGACTCGGCCTGCCGCCACGTTAGTAATTTGCCGCTCGGTCCCCGCTGTACCCAGGCTGAGAACGCCAATAGGAGCGCCGCCGGCATAGGTATAGGCAGTACCGTTGACGGTGCCACCGGTGGTGGCGTTCGCCGCGGCCGTAGTAGCGCCGCTGCCTAGGGCTACCGAGTTGGCGGTTCCCGCCGTGGCTCCGTTGCCAAGTGCCATCGCATTGATCGCCGTAGCGTTGGCGGTCGGACCGACAGCCACGCTGTTGGTGCCGGTGGCAGTGCTGTCGGCTAAAGTAGAGTTAGCGTGGAAAAACTTGATGCCCGCGCCATTGTTTACGATGTTGTTGAGTGTGGTACCGACGCCGTTGACTGCTGTGTTAGTGGCGAACAATTGACTGCCGTTGACGGCATCGGTGCTGGTGCCCGTTACGCGACCTGCCGCCAGGTTGGTGACCTGGCGCTCGTTGCCTACGGCGCCGACGCTGAGCACCCCGCCAGCTGCTGGCGCCGCGCCAGCAAAGGTGTAGGTCACGCCATTGATCGTGGCATTGGCGGTAGGTGTCGAGGCAGCTACCGTGGAGTTGTTGCCCAGTACAACGGCGCCATCCAGTCCCGTCGGTATCGTGATGTTATTGCCCAGTGCAAAAGCATTGTTAGACACGATCGTGTTGTTGTTACCCAACGAGTACGAGTTAGCCCCCGACACCGTGCTTGGGTCGCCAATGGCGCCAGAGTTATTGCCGCTGACGGTATTGCCAAGGCCGATACTGATGCTTGCAGTCCCCGTCGCCTTAGCCCCTCGACCAACAGCGATTGCGTTGGCGGCTGCGCTGGCTCCATCGCCTGCAGCCACTCCATAAGTGCCCGTGACGGAACTGCCGCGTCCTATCGCGATAGCGGAGGTTGCACCTGCCGTGGACTCGCCACCTATTGCAATCGCATCGGTCGCATTCGTTTGAGCGCCGCGCGTGGCGTTACTACCAATGGCAATCGACCCAATGCCGCTGGCAATCGTGGAGTTGGCCGCAGTCAGCGGCGTTGTACCGTTACCGCCCGCCCCACCAATTGCGACAGAGTTGTTACTGACTGCCTGTGCTCCGAAACCTAACGCGGTACTGCCGATACCGGTCGCCGTACTCGACAACCCAAATGCCGAGGCCCAGGTACCCGCCAGCGAGAAAAAGCCATAGGCAGCGGCACCCTGGCCAGTTCCCTGGGCAAACGTACCGAAAACGGAAACAGATGATTGACCGTTACCGCTGGCGTTGCATCCCAGGACATTTGAAAACGTTCCGGAGCCATCCACAGGGCCTACGGTAGTTCCTCCCGTCGTAACTTGACCCACCGTAGTATTTCCTACTCCTGAAACGCAGGTAGTAGTAGGAGGGTAGGCTGATGCTTCAACCGTTTGAAAGCAGCCAACTGCCAGGAAAATCAACGCCGACGTGGCCGTGATGTACTCCTTTTGCAGCAGTAATCTGTCTGTTTTTTTTACCTTTACCCCCTGTATTAATAAGTTTGGCGAACGATCGGAGCTAACATTAAAATTTTTTACTTTTCTCATCTCAACACCGCCCTGTACTGTTGAGTAACAAAATCAATGGCGACCTACGAATCCGTCCATCACCACACACGCTTTATTAAGTCCTATATTCGAATCACACCCTCAGCTGTGATAGCAGCCAATAAAATACTTTACTTGCACTTCTCATGATTCAGTTGTGCATCAAGCTCATCCACCCAAGCAGCTTTTAGATAAGTACAAAATGCGTTTTCTCAAGTAATAATGTTGTTGAGCGGCATCTATGAAAAATAGTACAAATCACTTATATATGCATTTTTACCAACTCAAAATTTCAACGGGATAATGCCTATAAAACCAAAGCAACATCTAAAAGTAAGCTTGAGAGCCTCGGCAATAGGAATAGGTAAGGTCTCTTGAGATAGTTCAAAAAAGAAAGCCCCGGAAGATTTATTACTTACTAACGTAGTCGATAACGCGGCTACCAAAAGATGGCAGCAGGCACAAGTAAACCGGCTCTATAAGACTTCAGCGCGACTTTCCTGGCTAGTGAGCCGGTTGAGAGGACCTTACGATAAGCATTCTGTTCGACGGCAGATTCGAGTCAGCTAGGGGAGTCGCCATTGGACGACGCAGGACAGATGTAGAAATCATGAGCACTCCTTGGCGCCAAAAAAATGAGACATTTTTAAACTACAGATTGGTTAGCTTGCTTATAGACGGTAGCAAGGCCGGAGATATGCCTCATACTTTTTTGGCATATCAAAGCTGTTAAATAGTTATAATTCGCGACATTGAACCACGGCCGCCATTTAATCAGACTAATACTTGCTGAACGAGCATCCAGTTTCATCAGGGCGCTACCGATACCGTTGTGAAGAGAACATGAAAAACCAATAATGTAGTTGCCTTTGATAATTATACCAGCCTGTCTTCGAGTGTTTAGCACAGTGCTTTGTTGAGATCGAACTCTATGAGCGAGATCTTTTTGAGTTTCTTTGCATGTGCTGTTAGTACGTGCGATTAGGGCTTGGATTTAGATTGCGGGTATATTCGTTATGTTCGGCGCCTCAATGTCAGGGTTCAGAGTAATTAATATATTTAGAGCAGCGTCTCGACTTCACGTCCCTAGATACACATAGAAAAAATAATTGAAACGTTTTGGCGGGGAGGGGGGGGGAGGGGGGGCTTTTAGTTACCATGCGATACGTATGGGCTTCGCACTGTACTTTATGCAGGGTCAAAGTGGGCTGCTGCGCTGCTTTGAAATTACTTGCTCTCAGCGTCTGGTTTTTAACAAGCTGCGCGATCTGCCGCATCTAGCGATGCAAAACTCACAAAGCTGTTGATGTCGCACCGGCAGGTGCCTGTTTTAAATCACTAGGTACGTTGGTCGGACGCCTACGACAGGTCGTACCTTGTCTCGCATGGGCTACACTCAATATTCTGATCGAGCGGATATACCTTTCGTGAGACATCAGGCTCCCCCCTTAGACAGCACTAAATGTCTCGTTAATGCGCAGCAGCAAGCTTCTGAGAGATTATTTATCTAAAAAATTCAGCGAGTTATATGTATTTCGGCGTGATCCTCATAGTTTCGCGACGGGCTCAGCATAACCTTAGGGCGTACGCAGTTGCCAGGTGAGTTCGCCGAACTCTTACAGTTGAATGAGGCACAGGCTGCTCCTAATTTCCGAAAATCCTGATAGGCGGAAATTGGAGTTAAGGAGGAGGGCGGTGATCTGCTCTCAAAGAAGCACGAAACTGGAGCCCTTGCGAAGTGCCTATGAGCTTTTCAGCAACTGAACGGAGCCAGAATGGAAGGCATGAGAAGCTGCATAACTTAGGGGTCGAGGAGTTTTGGGCCTTCAGTTCCCATCGCTATACACTCACGGATTCTGAGCGATTGACCCAGATCAAGAACGGATTTTCCGCCCATCTTTTTCAGGCCATGCGCCGAATTTTTAACCTTCAAGAGCACGCCGCGAGCGTTCTCCTCAGCACCCTATTACAACGTTTGAACGACGGTAATTTGGGCCGGTGAAACCTTTTCCTGCCCGGTGATTTACGTCTGTTGTAGTCACGAACGCTACGGTGGGCACATCGATCAGACACTGCGGAAGATGAAGGAGGCGGCCTTCCGGGAGGATCAATAAAATGGTCTCACGAATGAAGGCTGGTGGTCGTGAAATCGAACAGATTTTTCTGCCAAATGCCATCATTTCGATGGCATGCCTGCTACGCTTTTGGATTCGAGCAAGTTTCAGCTCTTAGACCGAGAGTTGAATGCCCGAGACCGTCCAACTTAGGACATCTTTGTTCGACACCGTTTTCCAGAATGATGTCCAAGCATACGTGCATGCAGACAGCAGTTTTTACAATTAAAGGAATTGATATGAACGTTCAAAGCAAGGATACAGCGCTTGAAGACACCGCTCACTACAGCGGCCCCGCTTCTCTTCACCAAGGCTATGACAGCGTCACGGGAGCCGGACGTTCAACGTCCATTATTGGGGAGTCAGTGGAGAACGGAGCTGCAACAACTTTGAAATGCACTGTTTGCACATCCATTCAAGATCTGGCTCAAGCGCTTGAGATTAACGAATCTTTATCTGCCGCATATGGCCCGCTGGGAAGCGCAGATCAGAAGCTGGATTTTGTCCGAAATCTCGATGTCACCACCTCGAGTATCTCAGTCGTTGTCTATTGTCGTCATGTCGCACGTATACAAACGTTACAGAATCAACAGCTTGACCCCAGCGTGCCAGCGCCCACTGACGCGAAAAGTATAGCAGCGTTCTTCAACGCCTACGGTGATTCATTTCTTTCTTCTGTGACGTACGGTGGAGAATATTATGCGGTGTACACGTTTTACGCAAATGACAGCCAGCAACAATCCAGCATTAAGGCTAACTTGCAGGCGAGCGGTATTTTTAGTGGCGTAAGCGTAGATTCCCGTTTTCAAGCGCAATTTGATCAGGTGATCATTTCAGCGACCACCAGAACAAATTTTTCACAGAGTGTCTCAGGCATACAAAATCCGCTATTACCGCAGATAGAAAACATCGTCGATTACGCGATAAAGTTCCCTTCAATTCCTCTCGATATGCAGGCTGTTATCGAGTTTGGCATCATGGGTTATGAGAACGTAATTGGTCTCAATATAATGAAAGTACTTGTCACGAATCGCAAATATTTCAATGGGAGCACAACCCAACCAGGACTAGCAGCGAAGCTCGGAAGCTTGGTAGCTTTACGTAATAAAATAGAAGACCTAGCCGGTACTTACGCCACCTATGGGGCAACTCTTGACCCAAAGCTTACGTTAGTGCGAAGCGAGGTTAACGATGATATCGATGCTATATGCAATCAAATTGAAGGCTGGGAAGATGACCCAACGCAGGTTTTTCCCGCCATTTCTTTAGATTCATTGAAACAGGGAACTCCGATTCTTAGCATTTCTGTGAATGCCTTCGGCCCCTTTGGCGGAAGTGGGGGCGGTCTCTTCGACGATATTAATCCGAGCCCGCTTGAGTTCATATGCAGCCGAACTCAACTCGTATCTATATCACTATACGGTGGAAAATACGTCGACCGACTGACCGCTGATTATATGTGTGAAGGAAAAACGTCAACCTTTAACCATGGAGGTGAAGGAGGCGGGTATGCGGGTACGCTCTCGATATCGGTAAGCAACCCGATTACTGGAGTTTCGGGTGACAGTGGAAATGTTGTAGACAAACTTACGATCTCAGGCTCGACGGTCTTGAGTGTAGGGGGTAGTGGAGGCGGTTCGTTTCAAAGCAATATTCCGGCTAACAACTTCTTGCTCGGATTCCGGGGGCGCAGTGGCAAGTATCTCGATCAAATTATCATCATCTACGCTGGGTTTAATCCAGTGATCTGGCAGCAGGCCTAGATTATAGAGCCTTCGGAAGGATTCGGAAAATGTATAAGCTCAGTACATTATTATTGGTTTCCCTGCGCAGGGGAGTCTGCTTCCTAGCAAGTACGGTCGTCGTATTTATCAGTACGAGTGTCGCAGCGGAATGTAACTCTGTAACAATAAAAGGGGCGCCCCCCCTCTATATTAATGATGGGATATTGAGAACGGCTGCGCTCTTTGTTGCAAATACACGCATCAATGAGGCAACTGTTCTTTTGCCTGTAGATCCGCCCACAGATCCTTTACGCTGCTCCGGTGACACCCCCGGCATACCAGCCGAAGCTCCCACACGTCAAAATTACTTTGGGAACGTTGCCAGCAAACAGCGCTTTTTGCAGTTGGCTGCGAAAAGATGTATGGGCGCGGGCAATGCAAATCAATATTTCTCAATGAACAAGGCAATATACGTCCGCCTTTGTGGCGGCGGTGACTACTCGAACTACATTTATTTCTGGGGAAAGCAAGATTTAAATCCGAGCAAGTGTTTTAAATCTGACTACCCAAGCATGTTCGCAAAAGCGAACGCAAACAGAAAAGAACCCGTAACTGCTACAAATATGGCGTCGGTTTACGGGAAAGCAGGCCTATCGTCCGATACACAGGAGAGTTATGCGCTTGGCAATTCCATGGCTGCACTCTTAATTTCCGAGAGTTCGCGTGATCATCTCGTTCTCTTGGAAAACTATATGCTGATGGATCTGGCCGCTGCAAAGACAGTTCAGCCTGATCAGGTAATTGGGGGGCGCTGTGTTCCGCATGCGGATGTTTGCCAGAACCCAAACAAGCAAGATGGTGTGCACCCCATTGCATGGGGAGGTGCTAAAGAGGCGATGATGGCAGGCGAATGGGGAAGGAATCAGGGTGCAAATAGCGTATTTGGAGAGAGATATGAAAGCGAACTGATCGCCCGCTGGGCGCGCAAGTTTGCAGGTGTTTCAACAGCCACTGGCGATCAATGTCCTCCGATTCCCAAAACATGGGAGCAGCTGACACCCGTGCAAGTGGCCTTTCTCCAAAATCTTTATGCGCCGCTTTTGTCTCCAAATCCCCGTCCGCTCAGATCAATACGTACAGCGACTACTGCGATAGCCTCTAGTAAACCCGAACCTATAGCCACCGACCGATAACTGACCCAGTGAAGCTGAGCTGGATGCCCACCAGCTTGGTAAGACAGTTCCTACGTTGCATCGGCAGCCGGTATCGACAATTGGCCTTGGTTTTGCTCTCCACCTAAAGCTAGGATCAATGCAGCATGTGACCTCGGATACGAAACTGGCGATCGAGGCGAAGCCGAATAGCGAAATACCAAGGCGAAATACGTAGGAGTTGCTGCGGGGGAGAGCGGCTAGGATGGGGCTGGAATTGGTGTCTATTGATTACACTTCGATGTAACTCCACAGGAGTATGAAGAGCCACGTCGCCAAGGAAAGATAGCATTCAAAATGAAGTCATGTGGCCGATCCAGAGATTCAGCGCATGATTTGAGTAGTATACCTAACTCAACTAAATGACTCTTTAGTTGAGCTATCGTTCAGTGCACTGAAAAGTACCAAAGAAATCGATACGATATGAACCTAAAAATGCTACTACAAAGCTATAGATAGTAAAGCTGCGAGATCTCCAGGGGCGTGCCTGCTAGAGAGTAGGCAGCATATTGCGGCGCGTGAGCTAAATTTCTTCGAAGGTTTAGTAGTTTTCATTGTGAAAACCCTCCATATACTCACCCAAAAGCATTAGCGGGCGTATTCCCACTACTAAAACTCTAGGGGCTGCGTCCTTTGGAACGGCATACCGACCGCCGTCTCCTACATAGAAAGCTCGACAAGAGCTTAAGGATTTTTGAGACAGGAGTTCCTAAGCCTGCAAATGTCGGACTCCGAGAAGTGATCTCTCTCTACGTAAAATCTCGGCAACCAAGCAGAAGCTAATCACTCACATTATACGCAGCACGCTTATTGAATCTTCGCCGTCTGAACGCTACAGGGCGCCAGATCCTAAATCTGCAGGTAAAGCTGTACTCCGAGCTAGACGCTTCACGATCCAGTCAGTCACGTGCCGCGCTGATCGGCTGAGAAAGGTCGTCAAATTGAGCCCAGGACAATCAGGTGCAGGTTATCGGGCAGTCATACCGACGATAGGCTCATTAGGTAGAATGCGATTGCGCGAATTGACGGTAAATCCTTTTCCTGGCAGCAGAGCGCCCATGGAGGGAATTTAGTTCTCGAAATGAAAAGAGATTACTTCGGAGAGCTGCGGTGCCCGTTGAAATCTGACTGGCACTGCCCCTGATAACGGATCATATGATTGCGCATAATGTATATTATGTTAAATCATGTGAGCCCGTCGCGAAATTAGGAGAATCAAGCAAAAATACACATAACTGATTGAGTCTGTTGAATAAATCACTTTTATAGAATCTGCCGTTGCGCATTAATGAGACATTTAGTGCTGCCTGAAGGTGTTCCTGATGTCTCACGAACGGCCTATCTAGGCGTTACGGTTGGTTTTTTTATGCGATATCCGTGTTGGCTAAAAGGGAGAAATTCCGGCAAGAGACACAGAGATCTGACTTATATTCATAAAATCAATGACTTGTGAGTTGCAGATATTTGGAGAGTTTCCTAATTCTGAATTGTTTATTAACGAGACATTCCGGCCTTTTAATCCTACCTACGCCTCCGAGCCAGGGATATCATCGTAGACGTGCTTGTGAGCGGCCTGGATTTGGCGAACAGTATTATTTTTTAATTGCGAGAAAACCCCGCAGGCCTGAAATACGGGAAAGTCTCCGAATTAAAAAACTAATTAGTCTCAATTTTAATTCTCGCTATAACTTTTCGCCTTTCGATGTGCCTTTCTGTTGTCGGTGGAAAACCCAGCATGCTGCAACGGTGGGTTTTTCAGCGGTTGTTGCGTGTTGGGGGGCTTGTCGCTAACATCGGCAGATTGAAGCTATCCTTGCAGATAAGCTGCCAACTTCCGATTACTGTCATAACTGGAAGTCTTTAACGTATCATTAGAACGGCTGTCACCCATGGCTCGCGCACCCAAACCTTTGTTCGAAACTTATGATATTTTTATCGAGCAAGACTTCAGCATTCATGCACCCACGCTGGACTGCGTCAAAACTTATCTTGGCGAGTTTGAATCTGAACTGGAGGTCGCACGCGGTTACGCTGCAGTACGTTCATTTCTGCGTGCTTTTTCGGATAACGCACAAACGTTTAACTCGTACAGAAGCCACGTTGAGCGATTGCTGCTGTGGTCACTGCTCGTTAAAGGCAAACCGCTGAATCGGCTTAAACGACAGGATGCACAAGACTATTTGGATTTTTGCAGGAATCCACCTGGCAACTGGATAGGTCCGGTGACGCGAAGCCGTTTCGTGACCAACCCCGAGGCAACGGGACCCTTGGATGCGTACTTGCCTAACCCTAAGTGGCTACCTTTTAATCTTAAGTCGCGAAAAAATGACAGTGCAGAACATGTTGCCGAACAGCAATACCATGCTGCCAATGGCACTTTGAATCAGGTTTATACTGTGTGTAGTCGATTCTATGAATACTTGGTTGAAGATGGATTCTCCGAAACCAATCCATTTAGATTGTTAAAAAAAGGCAATCGTTTTTCCGGGCAGGAGTTTGAACTCTCATCCTCTCGCGCACTTACTCCATTGCAATGGGACTATGTGTTAGACACCGCTGAGAACATGGCGGACATAGAGCCATTGCGGCACGAACGCACTTTATTTATTCTAGCCACGCTCTTTGCTATGTATCTTCGCGTGTCCGATCTCGCAGGCAGAAAGAACTGGAAACCGACCATGGGCGATTTCCGTTTAGATGCTGAGGGAAACTGGTGGTATCACACTGTTGGCAAAGGCAACAAGGCGGCAAAGATTGCTGTGCGGGATGTATACGTAGAACGCTACCTTAAGCGCTATCGACGATTTCTGGGATTGCCAGAGTTGCCTGCTAAAGACGAAAGCACGCCTCTGATCAAAACACTCAATGGCCGTGCGGGTTTGTCAGATCGACAGATCCGCGCCCTCCTCCAAGCCGTTTTTGATAAGGCAACGGACAATATGCGTAACGAGGGTCGAGCCCTTCATGAGTTGGAAAGTCTGCGTTGCGCTTCGGCTCATTGGCTACGGCACACCTCCGCCACCTTTGATGCCCCTTTGCGCAATCCAAAAGACCTGCAGGAAGACTTACGTCACAGCAATCTTAGCACCACTCAGAACACTTACTATCACTCTCATGACCAAGAACGGGCGCACTCTGTTAAACGTATCGGCATGCGGGATCGCGGCTGAGTTGGCACGATATGCGTAAACGGGCGGAGGACACATCTTGCGTTTTATCGTCGTGAGTTTCGACCCTGGGTTTTAGTATTGATTTCTCTCGCTGAAGCCGAGCGATCCGGGCTTCCAGTTCCTGAATTTTCTGCTGCTCTGGGGTCAGCGCCTTGCTCTGCGGAGTGACGCCTTTATGTTCTTCCTGAACCTGGTCAACCCACCGGCGCAGCGCTGACTCACCAACGTCGAGTGAGCGGCGGGCTTCGATGTAGCTGTAGTTTTGCTTGAGCACGAGGTCGGCAGCCTCGCGTTTGAATTCAGCCGTAAAGGAGCGGCGTTGTTTGGTCATCTGACACCTGGATCTAGCGAGCATTCTCGACTAAATGGGTGCCCGGTTTCATTAGACCACTACAATTTTCGGTTAATATTTTCTGAGTGTTCGGCGCACATTTTAAGAAAATCTTGGCGCGGTTAAGAAAATCTAGCCAACGACAGGGGGAAAAATGGGAAATCTAGTGGGTTACGCCCATTAGATCAATGCGATGGAGCTACCCACTGGTGCGGCAGCAACTGTCCAATTTCACTGGCCCTCTGTGTCGGCAACCGCGTAAGTACATCCTTGAGATAGCCATACGGGTCATGCCCGATCATGCGTGCCGACTGAATCAGGCTCATGATTGCCGCAGCCCGTTTTCTGCTGTCACGCACCGACGGCTTATAGCTGCTCTCGTAGTCGATACGGATGCAATTATACTATGCCTCCAGAGCCCAAAGCACGGAGTGCCCGGCGGACTTGCCGAGCACCAATTTCAGTCTCGCACAGCATAATTGGTAAGCTACCGCCGATGGCTTTATTTGGTCTTGCCATCCATTGAGCCGCGGCATCTCTATTCTCAAAGACTTTTTCGGCCAGGTGTGAAACGGTAGCGATGCGATCCAGCCGCTCGGACGCGGCGGTACCAAGGGTTCGCTGCTCTCGTACTCTCTGTTCAAACGTTGCCATTGATATATTGAGGAGAACGGCCAAGGCGTGTTCTTGAAGGTTAAAAGTCCGGAGCATGGCTTGAAAAAGATGGGCGGGAAATCCGTTCTTGATTTGGAGCAATCGCTCTGAGTCCCTAAGTGCATAGCGAACGGAACTGAAGGCCCAAAATTCCTTGGCGCCTAAGATACGCAACCTTTCACTCCTTTTATTTCGGTGCTGTTCAGTTGAAAATCTCAACGGGTCTACTCCTCCAAGCCGGAATAGCAAGATTTTGACGATCCTATCATCAGGTTACGTCGACATTTTGTTAAAATACCCACTTGCAAATGGCGAGAGTTTCCCTACCTACTGCCTGGAGTCACCAAAAAAGTCACCTCTGACAACCAAGCCAAGTTCTTCAGAGTTAGTTTGGTCACGTTCATCGAAAAGACTCTGTATGCGCCGCTCTTGCTTTATGTAAGCAATCGTTCCGAAGAAGCAGTTCTCACAGAGATGGAGCTCATACCGTTCGCCATCATGTTTTGTGCCAAAACCCCAGTGTGCGTGGAGAGTTGCGAACTGAAGTCCATCGATCTCCGATCGGGTTGAGCACCTACACACGTCGCACTTTACGTCGGTTACTACCTCTATCTCGACTCGCTCAATATGAATCGCCCCGGGTTTCGTAGACACCTCTTTGCCTTAAACTGAGGTCAATTAGGAGGTGCCATGAGCAACCCGCGTTACCCCGAAGAATTCAAAATCCAAGCGGTCAATCAAGTGACCGAAAAGAAGCTGCCTGTCGCTGATGTGGCGGCGCGTCTTGGCGTGTCGTCGCATAGCCTCTATGCCTGGATAAAGCGCTACAGCAAACCTCAAGGAGAACGGAAGCAAGACGATGATCAGCACGCTGAACTGCGTCGTCTGCGAGCCGAACTCAAGCGGGTCACCGAAG
>NZ_JARIXR010000024.1:0-108814 GCF_029269205.1 Pseudomonas sp. 1912-s
GCTTTTCTGTGGGAGCTGGCTTGCCTGCGATGCAGACAACTCGGTTTTTCAGATGCACCGAGGCGAGGCCATCGCAGGCAAGCCAGCTCCTACAGTTGGACCGTGCCCGCTCTGGCTTTTGATTTTGATTTTGCCTTTGCTTCACACCACTCAAGCCGGCCTGTAGGCCGCTGTGCTGTTGATCTGCTTTTGATCTTGATCTTAGGCGCCCCGTTAAACCACGCTGGCCGAACGCAGGTAGTACGGAGCGGGTAAACCGGCAGGACGCCGGTTTAGCCGCGACGGGGCAGGGACGCCCCGTCGCGGCGGCCCGCGGAGTAGTACCGGAGAGAGGGCACACCGAGCCTGAGCGAGGTGCCGAGTGGTGGGGCAAGAGCGTTTTGCTTACTTTTGCGCTGTTCAAAAGTGAGCCGCTGTAAGAGCGGAACCATAGGCGGCCGTTACCTGAATAACGGATAAACACACCCACCCAGCTCCACATTTTTGATAAGCGTATGTCAGGCGTGTACGCGAACCCACACGCTGACCAACACCGTAGCCGCCATCAACCACGCCACTGCCGCCACAGCCAGCGAAGCCTCCAGCCGCATCCGGTCGACCATCACATACAACGTCGCCAGGTACACAAAGTACGGAATGATCGACCACATCCCGAACACGATGGTGGTCTTCAAATCCTCCACCGAACGGCCCTTGCCGACGATGTAATGCGCGATCAGCGCGAACGTCGGAAACAGCGGCACCAAGCCGGCGATGTAATAGTTCCTGGTCTTGGCCAACGCCGCCAGGATCAGCACGACCCCCGCGCCCAATGCGGCCTTCAGCAATAAATCCACAATGCGCTCCTAGTGGCTCAGCCCGTATTTCTTGACCTTGTCGAACAGCGTGGTCTTGGCCATCCCCAGTTCCTGGCTGGCCTGGGTCAGGTTGCCGCCGCTGCGTTGCAAGGCGTCGTTGAGCAGGTTGCGCTCGAAGGCTTCCACCGCTTCGGTGAACGCCAGGCCGTGGTTGCCACTGCTGGCGCCGCTCTTTTTGAACGCCGGCAAGCCCAGGGCAAAGCGCTCGGCGACGTTGCGCAGTTCACGCACGTTGCCCGGCCAGTCGTGGCTCATGAGGTTGGACAGGGTCTGGTTGTCGAGGTCCGGTGCGGTGCGGTCGAAACGCAGGGACGACTGCTGCAGGAAGTGTTCGAACAACTGCAGGATGTCTTCACGGCGTTCCCGCAGTGGCGGCAGTTCCAGGGTCACCACGTTGAGGCGGTAGTACAGGTCGCTGCGAAACTGGTTGGCGCGGCTCAGGTCGTCGAGGTCGGACTTGGTGGCGGCGATCACCCGGCAATCCACCGCCACGCTCTGGTTCGAGCCCAGGCGTTCCAGGGTGCGTTCCTGCAACACCCGCAGCAGCTTGATCTGCAGGTTCATCGGCATGCTTTCCACTTCGTCGAGGAACAGCGTGCCTTCGTGGGCGTGTTCGATCTTGCCGATGCGGCGTTTGCCGGCGCCGGTAAACGCGTTGGCCTCGTGGCCGAAGATTTCGCTTTCGAACAGGTTTTCCGGCAGGCCGCCGCAGTTCAAGGCGACGAACTGGTGGGAATGCCGGCGGCTGAAATCGTGCAGGCAGCGGGCGACCAGTTCCTTGCCGGTGCCGGTCTCGCCTTCGATCAATACGTTGGCCGAGGTGTCGGCGACGTTGGCGATCAGTTCCCGCAGGTTTTGCATGGCGGGGGAGCGGCCGATGATCCGGCCTTCCAGGGAATCGCGCTCGGCCAGTTGCCGGCGCAGCGACCAGACTTCCCGGGCCAGGCCGCGTTGTTCCAGGGCGCGGCGGGCGACGTCCACCAGGCGCTCGGGGGAGAAGGGTTTCTCCATGAAGTCATAGGCGCCGTTGCGCATCGCGCCCACGGCCATGGAGATGTCGCCGTGGCCGGTGATCAGCACCACCGGCAGGCTTTTATCCAGGGCTTTGAGCCGGGTCAGCAGCTCCAGGCCGTCGATGCCCGGCAGGCGGATATCGCTGATGACGATCCCGGCGAAGTTTTCACCGACCCGGGTCAGGGCCTCTTCGGCGCTGGCCACGCCCACGCTGGGAATGTCTTCCAGGGCCAGGGCTTGCTGGCAGCCGAGCAATACATGGGGGTCGTCTTCGACGATCAGGACGGTCAGGTCGGTGGTTTTTTCTGCGTTCATTTCGACTCGACTTGTTGAGGGTTCACCAGCGGCAAACTCAGGACAAAGGCAGTACCACCGCTGGCCGGGTGCTCGACAGCGAGGTTGCCGCCGGTGGCGGCCGCGAGGCTGGCCGAGAGTGTCAGGCCCAGGCCCAGGCCTTGTTCGCCGGGTTTGGTGGTAAAGAACGGTTCGAACAAATGCTTGCGGGCCTCGGGGTCAATGCCGTGGCCGTTGTCGCGCACCTGCAGGCGGTATTTGCCGTCGACGGTATCGCCTTCCAGCCACAGCTCGGGGGCCGGTTGCGCCTGCATCGCGTCCAGGGCGTTGCCGATCAGGTTGACCAGGATCTGCTCCAGGCGCGTCTGGTCGATCTGCAACTGCGCACTGCTGAAGTGGCGATGCACCGTCAGTGGCAGGGTCTCCAGGCGGCTGCCGAGGATCTGGAACGTGGCGTCCACCGCCTTGCCCAGGCTGGCTTCACCCTGGTCGTCGCCGCGCCGGGCAAAGGAGCGCAGGCTGGCGGTGATGCGGCCCATGCGGTCGATCAGTTCGTTGATGGTCTTGAGGTTGGCACTGGCGGTGTCCAGGGCGCCACGCTCCAGGAAGCGCACGGTGTTGCCCGACAGGGTGCGCAACGCGGCCAGCGGCTGGTTCAATTCGTGGGCGATGCTGGTGGACATCTGGCCGATGGCGGCGAGTTTGCCGGCCTGTACCAGTTCGTCCTGGGCCCGGCGCAAGGTTTCCTCGGCCTGGCGCCGCTCGCGAATCTGGCTCTTGAGCCGTTCGTTGCTGGCTCGCAGGTCGGTGGTGCGTTCGGCAATCCGTCGTTCCAGCTGGTTGTTGGCTTCCTGCAAGGCTTCCCGGGCGGCGAGGCGGGTGGCAATCACCTTGCGCCGCTCGTTCCAGGCGATCAGCAAAAACGCCACCAGGGCGAAGGCCACGGCCACCAGGATGCCCTGGTTGATGGCGGCCCGGCGCAGGTCATTCAGCGGAGTCAGCAGGGTGAAGTTCCAGGGGGTGTCATTCAGCGGGCGGGTCTGGGCCAGGTAGCTCACCTCATGTTCGTCTGCCACCACTTCGCTGTTGGCCGGGAAGGTCAGCTTCTCGGTGCCTTCGTTGAGGCGCTCGCGGGCCAGGGGTTCCAGCTCGTTGAGTGTCGCCCAGTAGTATTGAAGGCTGTGGGCGAGGCGGTCCTTGGTGTCATCGCTCAGGGGGCGCACGGACTTGAGGCGACGGGCCGGGTCGCTGGAGAGAATGATGATGCCGTTCTCGTCACTGACGAAGGCCTCCAGGCGCGCCCGCTGCCAGCGTTCTTCCAGCGCTTCGAGGCGCACCTTGACCACGGCCACGCCGATGATCTTGCCGTGTTCTTCCAGGCCATGGGCCAGGTAATAGCCGGGTTCGCCGTTGGTGCTGCCGATGCCGTAGAACCGGCCGGGCTGGCCGCGCACGGCATTCTGGAAATAGGCACGGAAGGACAGGTCTTCACCCTGGTAACTGTCGGCGTCGCGCCAGTTACTGGTGGCCAGCACACGGCCGGTGGTATCCATCACGTAGATCGCCCGGCTGCGACTGCGCCGGTTCAGGCCTTCGAGGTAGTCGTTGACGGTTTTGCGGGTTTCCTGATTCGGGTCGGCCAAGAGCCTGGAGACGCTGGATTCCAGCTCCAGGAGGCTGGGCAGGTAGGTGTATTTGCTGAGTTCGCTCTCGACGGTGCGGGCGTGCAATTCCAGCTGGCGTTCGCCGGTGTCGGTGAGGGTGCGGATCCCATAGAACTCGCTGATCCAGAAGCCGACGTAACCCAGTCCGATCATCAGGGCGATGATCAGCGGCGGCAGGAACAATTGGCGAATCAGACGAGGCTTCACGGCAAGTGATGGCGGCGCGGCGCGAAAGAGGTTGGGGTCGCATTTCATCACAGATGCCTTGGGTCAACCAGAGCTGCCAGCTTGCGCGGTCCCGTGTGGGAGCAGGCTTGTGTGGGAGCCGGGCTTGCCCGCGATGCAGGCGCCTCGATGTGTCAGTTACACCGAGGTGATGCAATCGCAGGCAAGCCAGCTCCCACACAAGCCTGCTCCCACACAAACCCGGTTTTCACTGGGGAGCAGTGGTGCTTTTAGTGCTGCAGGATTTTCTCAAGGAAGTGCTGCGCACGCTCGGAGCGGGCGCTGATGTCGCCGAAGAACTCCTCTTTCGGGCAGTCTTCGATGATCTTGCCGGCGTCCATGAAGATCACCCGGTCGGCTACCTTGCGGGCGAAACCCATTTCGTGGGTCACGCACATCATGGTCATGCCTTCGTGGGCCAGTTGCACCATCACGTCGAGTACTTCGTTGACCATTTCCGGGTCGAGGGCCGAGGTCGGTTCGTCGAACAGCATGACGATCGGGTCCATGGCCAGCGCACGGGCAATCGCCACACGCTGTTGCTGGCCGCCGGAAAGCTGGCCCGGGTGCTTGTGGGCGTGGGCCGACAGACCGACGCGCTCCAGCAGTTGCAGGCCCTTCTTGGTGGCTTCTTCCTTGCTGCGGCCCAACACCTTGATCTGCGCGATGGTCAGGTTTTCGGTGATGGTCAGGTGCGGAAAGAGCTCGAAGTGCTGGAACACCATGCCAACGCGCGAGCGCAGTTTCGGCAGGTTGGTCTTCGGGTCGGCGATGGAGGTGCCATCGACGACCACGTCGCCTTTCTGGAACGGCTCCAGGGCGTTGACGCACTTGATCAGGGTGGACTTGCCCGAGCCGGACGGCCCGCACACCACGATCACTTCGCCTTTTTTAACCTCGGTGCTGCAGTCGGTCAGCACCTGGAAGTCGCCATACCACTTGTTGATATTCTTGATAGAGATCATACGGCAAACCTTTTTTGCAGACGCTTGACCAGCAGCGAGGCGGAAAAGCTGATGATGAAGTAGACGACACCGGCGAAGATCAGGAACTCATTGGAGCGGCCAATGATGTCGCCGTTGGAGCGGGCGGAGTTGAGGAAGTCCACCAGGCCCACGGTGTAGACCAGCGAGGTGTCCTGGAACAGGATGATCGACTGTTGCAGCAGCAACGGGGTCATCTTGCGGAACGCCTGGGGCAGGATGATCAGGCGCATGGTCTGGCCGTAGGTCATGCCCATCGCTTGTGCGGCGGCCATCTGGCCCTTGGGGATCGACTGCACGCCGGCCCGCACGATTTCACAGAAGTACGCGGCCTCGAACATCATGAAGGCCACGACGCAGGAGGTGAACGCACCGATCGGGGTGTCTTCGCCGGTGATCCAGCGCAGCACGAACGGCACCGCCAGGTAGAACCAGGTGATCACCAACAGCAGCGGGATCGAGCGGAAGTAGTTCACGTAGGCGCCGGCCAGGCGTGACAGCAGTTTGCTGGACGACAGGCGCATCAGCGCGAGGATTGTACCCAGGACGATGCCGCCGACCACGCCCATGACCATCAACTGCAAGGTCATGACCATGCCGTTCCACAGGCCCGGGATGGCGGGGATGATGCCGCTGAAATCGAAGTCCATTATTTACCCCCCACGGAGATCAGGCCGGGCACGGCGACTTTCTTCTCGACCACGCGCATCAGCAGCATCAGGCTCATGTTCAGGGTGAAGTAGATCAGCGTGGCCAGGGTGAAGGCCTCAAACAGGTTGGCCGAGAACTCGGCGGTCTGTTTGGTTTGCGCCAGCAATTCCATCAAGCCGATCAGGGACGCCACGGAGGAGTTCTTGAAGACGTTGAGGAATTCCGAGGTAAGCGGTGGAATGATGATCCGGTAGGCCTGGGGCAGCAGCACGTTCCAGTAGATCTGCGGCAGCTTGAAGCCCATGGCGCGTGCGGCGGATTCCTGGCCACGTGGCAACGCCTGGATGCCGGTGCGCACTTGTTCGCACACACGGGCGGCGGTGAACAGGCCCAGGCACACGACAACGCTCAGGTAGGCCGAGGTGGTCGGGTTGAGGTCTTGTTTGTACCAGTCTTGCAGGTTCTGCGGCAGCAGGTCGGGTATCAGGAAATACCAGATGAACAGCTGAACCAGCAGCGGTACGTTGCGAAACAGTTCCACGTAGCAGGTCGCGATGCCCGATACGATGCGGTTTGGCACGGTGCGCATGACGCCCAGAATGGACCCCAGCAGCAAGGCGATAATCCATGCCACGACGGCGATGGCAATGGTCCAGCCCAAGCCGGCGATGTACCAGTCGAGATAAGTCTCGCTGCCCACGCCGGTGGACTTGAAGAACACGCCCCAGTCCCAGTTGTAATTCATTAGGGTCTCCCCTCGAGATCGATCGATGTACAAGCACCCGCTTGGGGAAGATCCTTTCCCGCCCGGCGGTGAACGCCAGGCACACGCGATCGGCTCGAAAACCGCCAGGTCGAGTGTTCCAAAATAAAAGCCAGCAGGTAGTAACAGACGCCTGAGGGAATGTTGGCTCCCTCAGGACATAAGCTTAGTCAGGTATCAGATTTTTACGTCAGGCGCTGGCTTGTCGCTCGGAGTGGCGATCAGGTCCTTCACCTTGTCGCTCATCGGGAAGTTCAGGTTCAGGCCTTTAGGTGGAATCGGGCTTTCAAACCACTTGCTGTAGATCTTGTTGATCTCGCCGGATTTGTACAGGCCGACAATCGCGTCATCCACGGCTTTCTTGAAGGCCGGGTCGTCTTTACGAACCATGCAGGCGTAGGCTTCGAAGGACTGTGGAGTACCGGTGATTACCCAGTCATCCGGCTTCTTGGCCTTGGCTTCTTCACCGGCCAGCAGGGCGTCGTCCATCATGAAGGCAACGGCGCGGCCGCTTTCCAGCATCTGGAAGGATTCGCCGTGGTCCTTGGCGGAGATGACGTTCATGCCCATCTGCTTGTCAGCGTTCATCGCCTTGATGATGCGCTCGGACGTGGTGCCCGCGGTGGTCACGACGTTCTTGCCTTTCAGGTCAGCGAAATCGCTGTAGGACGGCTTGCCATCCTTGTCTTTCTTGACCAGGAGGCGGGTGCCGATTTCGAAGATGTTGACGGTGAAGTCGACTTGCTGGGCGCGTTCGGCGTTGTTGGTGGTGGAGCCGCACTCGATGTCCGCGGTGCCGTTCTGGATCAACGGGATACGAGTTTGCGAGGTGACCAGGTTGTACTTGGTCTTCAGGTCGGGTTTGTTCAGGTCTTTTTTCAGGGCTTCAACGATAGCCAGCTGAATGTCGTGGGAGTAGCCCACGGGTTTGCCCGAACCATCCGCGATGTAGGAAAACGGAATGGAGCTGTCGCGGTGAGCGAGAGTGATGGTGCCGGAGTCGTTGATTTTCTTCAGCGTGCCGGTGAGCTCGGCGGCGAAAACTGGAGTGCTGATCAGAGCAGCAGCGATAGCTGCGCCCAAAATATGGGGAACGATACGCATCAATACTTCCTCGACATTTGTTTTTTTTATGAGACCGGTTGGACGGCCACGTTTTTATATAAACAGTACTGCGAAAGCCTGAGACGGCTCCTGAGGCGCCTCAGGCAATCGCCTACGAGTGTAGAGCATGAGTCGTGCCAGACCAGGAATAAAAGGTTAACTGCATGATTTATATGGCGATTAAGTTTATGTGACGAGTTTTTTAGGCAGGTGAGGTCCGGCAAACCGAATAGCCGGAGGCATGGCGTTCGGAAAACCGAATGGCGGAACACGCCGGTATCGCCCATGAAAAAGCCCCGGGAGTGTGGGGCCCGGGGCTTTTTTGGTGGGGCGCTGTCAGAACGTGTAGTCGGCCGACACCACCGCTGCACGGCCATCGCCAGGCACCGCCCAGCCGTTGTTACGGATGCGGGTCAGGTACTCCTTGTCGAACAGGTTGTTGATGTTCAACTGCAGGTTCAACTGTTTGTTGACCTTGTAGCCGAGCATCGCACGTTGCACCGCGTAGCCCGGCGCAGTCGGTGCCCCGGCGGCGCTGACCAGGTACTGTTTGCTCTGCGCGGTGATGCCGTAGCCCACCTGGAAGTCGTAGGGCAGGTCGTACACCGTCCAGAGACTGGCCGCATGTTTGGGCGTGAACGGCAGCGGCTCGCCTTTCTGCGCGTCGAAACCGGTGGTTGCCAGGGTGTAGTCGCTGGCACTGCGCAATACGCGGGTGTCCAGGTAGGTGTAATTGGCGAACACCTTCCAGCGGTCGGTTATCGCGCCGCTCAGGCCCAGTGCGACGCCATCTGCACGCGCTTTGCCGTCGAGGGATTGAGTGCCGCTCAGGTTGGTTGGGTCGTTATCGGCGACTTTGTAGTTGGTGCGGTCATTGCGGAAGATCGCGCCGGTGACCGACAAGGCATTGTCGAAGAAGTCCCACTTGGTGCCGATCTCATAGCTGACGGCGGTTTCCGGGGCGACGTTGCAGTTGTTGGTGGCGATGCCTGAGCTTTTGGCCGGGGTGTAGCAACCGCCATTGACGCTGGCTTGTGACGGCGTCTTGCTGTTGCCGTAGGCGATATAGACGCTGCCGTTTTCCGCCGGTTTGTAGACCAGCGCCAGGCGGTAGGATGTCAGGTCATCCGCTTGGCCGTAGCGGGTGCCGGGCGTCTCCACTCCGGTGCTGGAGTAAGCATTGGTCACCGAACTGCCGGCGTTGTGCTCGTAACGCAAGCCGCCGTTGATTTCCCATTGCGGGCTGAGCTTGAGCGTGTCGAAGGCATAGGCGGCGCGGTTGTTCAGCGCGCCATCGACGTGGGCCGCCCGGGTGAAGTTGACCGGGCCGGTCCATTCGGAATTCGGATCGCTGTAGCTGACCGGTGGCGGGATTATCGTGCTGCCGTTGGCGTTGGTCAGCCACTTTCCGGTATCCGCCTCGTATTCCTCGCGGCTGATGGCAATCCCGGTCACCAGCGTGTGGTCGACAAACCCGGTGCTGAAGTGGCTGGTGACGTCGGTCTGGTTGGTGAACATCTTGTTCTGGGTGTTGCGCTCGTTGCCCAGTGAGCCGCCGCTTGGCTGGAAATAGCCTGGTTGCAGGCCCGCGGCGCACGGCGCGCCCGTGATCTGGGTGCCGCTGGCCAGGCAGCCGGCCTGTGCACCTTCGGGGCCGGAGGCGCGCAGGTCCTGGCGAACCCGCTCGACACGGGTGAAGTTGCGCACCGACACGGCGTCGTTGAAGTCGTGTTCGAGCTTCAGGCTGAACGAATCCGAAGTGATCTGCTGGTCATTGATGTTGTGGTAGCCGTAGAAATCGCTCCAGCCCACGCCCGGCATGGGTTTGCCGTTGTAGATGGGGATGCCGTATTGCGGTGTGTTGTCGTCTTTCTGGTGCTCGTAGCTGACGGTCACGCGTGTCGGCGTGCCCAGGCCAAATGCGATGGAGGGTGCAATGCCCCAGCGTGAGTAATCTTCATAATCGCGGCCTGGCACATCGTTACCATGGGCCATCAGGTTCAGGCGGAACGCGGTGGTGTCGTTGAGCGTCTGGTTGGTGTCCAGGGTGGTGCGCTTGTAGTTATCGGTGCCGATGCCGGCACTGATGGTGGTTTTGTCGCGTAATTCTGGCTGCTTGCTCACCAGGTTGATGGTGCCGCCGACCGCACCGGAACCGGAATACACCGAACTGGCGCCGCTGACGACTTCGACCTGTTCCAGGTTGAACGGGTCGGTGCGGCTGTACTGCGCGCTGTCGCGCACGCCGTCCACGTAGATGTCGCCGCTGGCGGAAAACCCGCGCAGGTTGATGCTGTCGCCATACCCGCTGCCACCTTCGCCGGCACCGAAGGTGATGCCGGGCACGGTGCTGAGCACGTCGCGCAGGGTCAGCAGGTTCTGGTCATGAATGACTTCCTTGGGCACCACCGTAATGGTCTGCGGCGTGTCGCGCAGCGCCTCGGTGTACTTGGGGGAAGACGGAGCCACAGGGTTGTAGACGCTCTGGCTCGGGGCCTGGCCTTCGATGCTGGTCGCGCCGAGCTGAATGACCCCTGTGTTGTCCTCTGGTGCGGGCTCCGCCGCGTAACTGAATCCTCCCTGCGCAGCCACTGCCAAGCCCACTGCCGACGCGAGCATATGCCGCGATGAAAGGGGGGCAGAACTGATCCCGGTAGCCATTGAGTAGTCTCTTGTTGGTGTTAGTGAGATGCGATCGTAATTGATAAACGATCTCAAATGTAATACTTTGTAACCAAATAATTCATGAAACTTTTGCGGTCCTTGATCGCCACACGGGGCAGTCATGCAAAGTGCGCAGCCAGGCAGTGAGCCGTCTGATATCGGTGATAACCCGCGTGCCTATGTGCGGTGGGTGATGCATGCCGCTCAACTGGGTGATGCCGACGCACAGGCGACCCTGGCCCAGCTGCTGCTTGACGGTCGCGGCGTGCAGAAAGATGAGGCGCTGGCGCTGAGCTGGTTTCGCATCGCTGCACGGCAGCGCCACCCCATGGCGATCAACATGATCGGGCGCTGCCTGGAGAATGGCTGGGGCTGCACAGTCGACCTGGAAGACAGCGAGTTGCATTACCGCAAGGCTGCCGACCTGGGACTGGATTGGGGCATGTACAACTACGGGCAATTGCTGACACGCGGTCGGGGCGTGGAGCGAGACCTTGTTGCGGCCTATGAGCTGTTCGCTCGGGCTGCGGGCAACGGGCACGCCAAGTCGATGAACCTGTTGGGGCGGTTCCACCACGAGGGCGTTGTGGTGCCCAAGGATGTTCAACTGGCGAGGCAGTGGTACCGGCGCTCGGCCGAGGCCGGGGATTTCCGTGGGCAATACAACCATGCCTCGGAGCTGGCCGAAGACGGAGACGAAGCGCAGGCCTGCCTATGGCTGGAGCGGGCGCTCACAACAGCTACGCCGGGCTTTCTGCAGGCGGCGTATCCGGTGTTGGTGGGCTCTGCCCTCGCCGGGATTCGTGAAATGGGCCTGCGCTATCAGCGCCATCTGCAGGCATGAAAAAGCCCCTGGACCTTTCGGTGCAGGGGCTTTTTTACGGCGGGCTGATCAGGCGGCTTCGATCTTGCCGCGATTGTGCTCAACCTTGGACAGGTAACGCTGCACGTTTTCCTGTTCTTCCGGCGTGGTGAACAAGCCCAGCTTGCTGCGGCGCCACAGAATGTCCTGGGGGTGCGTGGCCCATTCTTCGGCGCACAGGTAATCGACTTCGCGGGTGTACAGGCCGCCACCGAGGTGGTCGCCCATGTCGGCCAGCGATTGCACGCCTTCCAGCAGGCGCCAGGTGCGGCTGCCATAAGTGGTGGACCAGCGACGGGCAATCTCGCTCGGCACCCAGTCGTATTTGCTGCGGATTGCATCGGCCAGGGCTTCTGGCGTGCTCATGTTTTCGCCACCGGGCAGGGTGGCCGTGGCAGTCCAGCTTGGGCGCATCTGGGTGAAGTACGGCGCCAGTTGTGCCATCGCCGATTCGGCCAGCTTGCGGTAGGTGGTCAGCTTGCCGCCGAACACCGACAGCAGCGGCGCCTCGCCCGAGGTGCCCGACAGCGCCAGGGTGTAGTCGCGGGTCACGGCTGACGGGTTGTCGGACTCGTCGTTGCACAGCGGACGCACGCCGGAATAGGTGTGCACGATGTCATCGCGGCTCAGCTGTTTCTTGAAGTGCGCGTTGACCACGTTGAGCATGTAGTCGGTTTCACCTTCGGTAATCGCCACTTTCGCCGGGTCGCCGGTGTATTCGCGGTCGGTGGTGCCGATGATGGTCAGGTGATTCAGGTACGGAATGGTGAAGACGATGCGCTGGTCTTCGTTCTGCAGGATGTGCGCGTGGGCGCCTTCATACAGCTTCGGCACGATCAGGTGGCTGCCCTGAATCAGGCGGATGCCGTAGGGCGAGTCCAGCTTCAAGTCATCCTTGATGAACTTGGCCACCCATGGGCCGGCGGCGTTTACCAGCGCGCGGGCACGGATCGAGAACAGGCTGCCATCGGCGCGCTCCATGTTCATTTCCCACAGGCCTTTACTGCGGTGTGCGCTGACGCAACGGGTCTGGGTGTGGATATGCGCACCCTTTTCCCGCGCGGCCATGGCGTTGAGTACTACAAGGCGGGCGTCGTCGACCCAGCAGTCGGAGTATTCGAAGCCTTTGGTGATTTCGCTTTTCAGCGGGCTGTCGGGGCCGAACTTGAGGCTCTTGGAGCCTTCGAGTTTTTCCCGCTTGCCCAGGTGGTCATAGAGGAACAGGCCGGCGCGAATCATCCACGCCGGGCGCAGGTGCGGGCGGTGCGGCAATACAAAACGCATTTGCTTGACGATGTGCGGGGCCTTGGCCAACAGCACTTCACGTTCAGCCAGGGCTTCGCGCACCAGGCGGAACTCGTAATGTTCCAGGTAGCGCAGGCCGCCGTGGATCAGCTTGCTGCTGGCGGAGGACGTGTGGCTGGCCAGGTCGTCCTTTTCGCAAAGGAATACCGACAAACCGCGCCCGGCTGCGTCTGCTGCGATGCCGACGCCATTGATCCCGCCACCGATAACGGCGACGTCATAGACTTCAGCAAGCGGTGGGGCAGGCAAGGTAGAAGGGTTCATCGGCTGGCCTCGCAATCTTTTTCGTATTGGAATTCGAACATAAATGTTCATTTGCGAAAATGGTAGCTCATAAACGCGGGCACAGCCAGTCCGTTTCGATTGAAAATACTGATCGAAGGGCGAATAAAGGAAAATTTGTGAACATCAGGGGGCAGGGCACCCCCTGTTTGGGCTTACACCACTTCCAGCCGAATCTTGTGCTGATTCAACAGTTGCACCAGCGCCGGAACCGGCTGCTGATCGGTGACTAAACAATCAATCAAACTGATCGGTCCCAAGCGAATCATGGCGTTGCGCCCGAATTTGCTGGAGTCCGCGGCCAGGATCACCTTGCGCGCATTGGCAATGATCGCCTGGGAAACCCGAACTTCCTGATAATCGAAGTCCAAAAGGCTGCCGTCTTCATCAATACCGCTGATGCCTACCAGGGCGAAATCGACCTTGAACTGGTTGATAAAGTCGACGCTGGCCTGGCCCACCACGCCGCCGTCACGGCGTACGTTGCCGCCGGTCAGGAGTACGTCGAAGTCGTCTTTGGCACTCAGCATCATGGCGACGTTGAGGTTATTGGTGATGATTTTCAGGTGGCTGTGGTTAAGCAGCGCACGAGCGATCGATTCGGTGGTGGTACCGATGTTGATAAACAGCGAGGCGTGATCGGGGATTTGCGCGGCAATCGCTTCGCCGATGCGCTGTTTCTCGTCGCGCATCTGGTCGGCACGCATGGCGTACGCGGTGTTTTCAACGCTGGAGTCATAGGCTGCGCCGCCGTGGTAGCGGCGCAACAGATTGGCTTCCGCCAGTTGATTGATATCGCGGCGGATGGTTTGCGGGGTGACAACAAAGAGCTGCGCCATTTCCTCGATACTCACATAGCCGCGTTCGCGGACCAGTTCGAGGATTTGTTGCTGGCGGGGAGGCAGATTCATGGTGCGTCCTTTGGGCTGCCGTAAAAAGTGGCCCATGATGACGCAGGAATCTGCTCCCTGCCAGTTGCAACCCTATGTGGGTCCGGCGCTTGGCTTATTCAGCGCCTTCGTGGGGTTCCCAGTCGCGGGTGCGGCTCACCGCTTTTTGCCAGCCGGCGTAGAGTTTTTCCTTCGCCGCTTCTTCCAGTTGCGGTTCGAATTGACGCTCGATCACCGCCTTGCCGCGCAGTTCGTCCAGGCTGCCCCAGAAGCCGCACGCCAGGCCGGCCAGGTAGGCGGCGCCCAATGCGGTGGTTTCGCGCATTTGCGGGCGTTCAACCTGGGTGCCGAGGATGTCGGCCTGGAATTGCATCAGGAAGTTGTTGGCGACCGCGCCACCGTCTACCCGCAGGGATTTGAGGCGTTCGCCGGAATCCTGCTGCATGGCGTCGAGTACGTCGCGGGTCTGGTAGGCAATCGACTCCAGGGCAGCACGAATGATGTGGTCCACGCGTACGCCACGGGTCAGGCCGAACAGCGCGCCACGGGCATACGGGTCCCAGTAAGGAGCACCCAGGCCGGTGAAGGCCGGGACCAGGTACACGCCGTTGCTGTCCTTGACCTTGCCGGCGAAGTATTCGGTGTCGGTGGCGTCGGCGATGATCTTCAGCTCGTCACGCAGCCACTGCACGGTGGAACCGCCGTTGAACACGGCGCCTTCCAGGGCGTAGGCCACTTCGCCGCGGGGGCCGCAAGCGATGGTGGTGAGCATGCCGTGCTTGGATTTCACCGCCTTGTCGCCGGTGTTCATCAGCAGGAAGCAGCCGGTGCCGTAGGTGTTTTTCGCCTGGCCCGGTTCCACGCACATTTGGCCGAAAAGCGCCGCCTGCTGGTCACCGGCGATACCGCCGATGGCGATGCCGCTTTTGGTGCGGCCGTAGATTTCCGAGGAGGACTTCACTTCCGGCAGCATTTCGCGCGGCACGTCGAGAATCTCCAGCATCTTCGCATCCCACTCCAGGGTGTGGATGTTGAAGAGCATGGTGCGCGAGGCGTTGGTGTAGTCGGTGACGTGGGTTTTGCCGCCGGTAAATTTCCAGATCAGCCAGCTGTCGATGGTGCCGAACAGCAGCTCGCCGTTACGCGCACGTTCGCGGCTGCCTTCGACGTTGTCGAGGATCCACTTGAGCTTGGTGCCGGAGAAGTACGGGTCGGTGACCAGGCCGGTGGTGTCGTTGATGTATTGCTCGTGGCCGTCGCGCTTGAGCTGCTGGCAGATCTCGGTGCTGCGGCGGCATTGCCAGACGATCGCGTTGTAGATCGGGCGGCCGGTGATTTTGTCCCAGACCACGGTGGTTTCACGCTGGTTGGTGATGCCGATGGCCGCGACCTGGTCATGGTGCAGGCCGGCTTGTGCCAGGGCCTCGACCATCACCGCGCTCTGGGTGGCGAAAATTTCCATCGGGTCATGTTCGACCCAGCCGGCTTGCGGGTAATGCTGGGTGAATTCACGCTGGGCGGTGCAGACCACGTTGGCGTCACGATCGAAGATGATCGCCCGGGAACTGGTAGTGCCCTGATCGAGGGCAATGATGTAGTTCTTATTCTGAATGTCGGTCATGTCGATTGCCTTGGACGGAGAATAGGGAAGTCAGTAAACAGCCTGGGCCGCAAAAGGGCAGTACGGCCCAGGCTATCGCATCAGGAAGTACGGGTTTTGCCGGTGGCAGCCGCTTCGGTTGCATCCGTTGTAGCAGGTGCGGCGCTTGGCAGGTGACGGGCAATCAGCCCGCGATACGCTGCTGCACCGAGGCAGGCACCGACAATCGGTGCAAAGATCGGAATCAGGAAATAAGGAATGTCGCGCCCGCCGGTGAAGGCCATTTCACCCCAACCGGCGAAAAAGGTCATCAGCTTGGGACCGAAGTCACGCGCCGGGTTCATCGCAAAGCCGGTCAGCGGTCCCATGGCGCTGCCGATCACGGCGATCAGCAGACCAATCAGCAGTGGCGCCAACGGGCCACGGGGCAGGCCGTTGTTGTCGTCGGTCAGGGCCATGATCACGCCCATCAGGATCGCAGTGATGACCATTTCCACCAGGAACGCCTGGGCCGTGCCCAGCAATGGGTGGGGATAGGTGGAGAACACCGACGCCAGTTCCAGGCTGGCCTGGGTGCCGCGAATCATGTGGTGGGTTTGTTCGTAATCGAAAAACAGGTTGCTGTAGAGCGTGTAAACCAACGCGGCCGAGCAGAAGGCGCCGGCGACTTGAGCGATGATGTAGAACGGCAGTTTGCGCTTGTCGAAATCGGCAAAAATGCACAGGGCGATACTGACGGCCGGATTGAGGTGAGCCCCGGAAATACCGGCGCTCAGGTAGATCGCCATGCTGACGCCGATCCCCCAGATGATACTGATTTCCCACAACCCAAAGCTGGCACCCGCGACCTTGAGCGCAGCAACACATCCGGTACCGAAGAAGATCAGTAACGCAGTGCCGAGGAATTCGGCCATGCATTGACTTGAAAGTGAAGGCTGTTGAAGAGCAGTTGTCATGGAAAACCTCTGTTTTTGTTGTTGTCTGGCGTTTTGCCTCAACGGGCAATCGGCGATTTTCACCGTGGCGAGGATCCCCATCCTGTTCGCGGCTTACTGCTGTGAATCCGTAGGTCTATTCCTACAGTATTCGTAAACGAAAAAATATAGACAAGAATGACGCCTGTCAAAGGTCGAAAGTGAACGATCAGTCATTTTGTAATTATTGGTGTGGTGAATGATCGTGCCGTGGGCGATGGGAGACGCTGGTGGGGACCGCGCGGTGGCGTGGCAGAGGGCTTCGGACTAGAGCCTTTTGCCCTGTGTTGGCCTAGAATTGGCCGTCTGTTTTTTCACCTTTTTGCCAAGCCTGGAGCCCGCATGACGCCCGCATTGGACCTGTTGAAAAAAGTTCGCGCCGAACATCGAATCCACAGTTACGAACATGACCCCAAGGCAGCCTCCTATGGTCTGGAGGCCGCGGAAAAATTGGGGCTTGATCCTGCGCAGGTGTTCAAGACCCTGCTGGCCAGCAGTGAAAAGGCTGAGCTGCTGGTGGCCGTTGTGCCGGTCGTCGGAAGTTTGGATTTAAAAGCGTTGGCGCAGGCGGCCGGGGTGAAAAAGGTCGAGATGGCGGACCCTGCGGCGGCGCAACGGGCGACCGGTTATTTGCTCGGTGGTATCAGCCCGTTGGGGCAGAAGAAGCGCTTGCGCACCTTTGTCGATGTGACGGCGCAGTCGTTTCCGACGATTTTTATCAGTGCGGGGAGAAGGGGGCTCGAAGTGGAGTTGGCAGCAGCGGTGCTGGCCGAACACACCCAGGCCAAGTTTGCGGAAATTGGCCGGGCGTGATGCGTTGACGTCAGGAGGCGGTGCTGTAGCGGCGAACGCCTGACTCAACCTGAGGGATTTGTGCTGCGGTGCTGCCCGAGGCCTGGAACAACACCAGGTGCTCGGCTGCCACGCGAATGCCCACATCGGCACCGACCGAGTGATCGGCGTGGCTGGGAAAGATCGACTCCAGCTGTGCGCCTGTCGGCAGCTGCAAGCGATACAGGGTCGACGCACCGAGGAACGTCTTGCCGACAATCCGTGCTTTCAAGGCACTGTCCGGCGCATAAACGATGTCGTCCGGGCGCAGCAATACATCCACGGCGCCGCCAGTAGGCCAGGTGTAGGCACGGTTGCCGCGCAATTCGCCCAGTTCCGTGGTGACCGATTCCGGCGTGTTCAATTGCCCGCGAATAAAGTAACCCTGGCCAATAAAGCTGGCGACAAAGGGCGTCAGCGGTTCGTGGTAGAGGTTGTAGGGCGTGTCCCACTGCTCCAGGCGGCCTTCCTTGAACACGCCGACATGGTCACTCACCGCGAAGGCTTCTTCCTGATCATGGGTCACCAGAATCGCACTGGTGCCCCGCGCCTTGAGGATGTCACGCACTTCATGGCTGAGCTTGCGCCGCAGTTCGCCGTCGAGGTTGGAGAAGGGTTCGTCCAGCAGCAACAGTTGTGGCTCCGGCGCCAGGGCGCGGGCCAGGGCGACGCGCTGTTGCTGGCCGCCGGAGAGTTCGTGGGGGAAGCGTTTGCCCAGGTTCTTCAGGTTCACCAGTTCCAGCAGTTCGGCGACCACACGCTCTTTTTGCGGGTGTTTGCGAATGCCGAAGGCGATGTTGTCGGCCACGCTGAGGTGTGGAAACAGCGCGTAGTCCTGGAACACCATGCCGATGCGACGTTTCTCCGGGGCCAGTGTGAAACCGGCGCTGGAAATGACTTCGCCCGCCAGGCTGATCTCACCTTCGTGCACCGGCTCAAACCCGGCAATGGCTCGCAGGGTGGTGGTCTTGCCGCAGCCCGAGGAGCCCAGCAGGCAACCGATGTCGCCAGCGTTGAGGTGCAGGTTGAGGTTCTGCACCACCCGTTGATCCTGATAACCGCATGCCAGATTGCGTAGGTTCAGCAGTAATGGCTGGCTCATGCAGGGCGGTACGCCGGCGCAACCAGGAATTCGAGCAAGGCCTTTTGTGCGTGCAGGCGGTTTTCTGCCTGGGCCCAGGCCACCGAGCGCTGATCATCCAGCAGGTCGAGGCTGATTTCTTCGCCGCGGTGGGCGGGCAGGCAGTGCATGAACAGCACGTCCGGCGCGGCCAAGTCGAGCAGGGCGCGGGTCACCTGGAACGGGGCGAACAGCTTGAGGCGCTTGGCGGTTTCTTCTTCCTGGCCCATGGACGTCCACACGTCGGTGCTCACCAGGTGCGCGCCGATGACCGCCTCACGCGGGTCGCGGACGATGGTCACGCGGTCGCCGGCCTGGGCCAGGAAGCGTGCATCCGGCTCGTAGCCTTCAGGGCAGGCAACGCGCAATTGGAAGTCGAACTGGATCGCCGCTTCTATATAGCTGTTGCACATGTTGTTGCCGTCACCGATCCAGGCCACGGTCTTGCCCTGGATCGAGCCGCGCTGTTCCAGGAAGGTTTGCATGTCGGCCAGCAACTGGCACGGGTGCAGGTCATCGGACAGGCCGTTGATCACAGGCACGCGGGAGTTGGCGGCAAATTCGGTCAGGGTGCTGTGGGCGAAGGTACGGATCATCACCGCATCCAGCATGCTCGACATCACAATCGCGCAGTCGCTGATCGGCTCGCCGCGACCCAGTTGGGTATCGCGAGGCGACAGGAAGATAGCCTGGCCGCCGAGCTGGATCATGCCGGCTTCGAAGGACACACGGGTGCGGGTCGACGACTTCTCGAAAATCATCCCGAGCACGCGGTTTTTCAAAGGCTCGAACAGTACGCCGCGGTTACGCAGGTCTTTAAGCTCAATGCCTCGACGGAGCACGCTGACCAGCTCTTCGGGCGTGCAATCCATCAGGGAGAGAAAGTGCCTTGCGCTCATCATTAACTACCTTTTTGCAACAGACCGCAGATACTCAAAGCCTTGTTTATTTTGAAAACGGGCGAGACCTGCGGCGAAAGCCGCACGGGGCGACGAAATAGGGGAAGGCGCGATCTTATAATTAAATGTCGCGTCTTACCAATAGGGCTACAGTTTTTAGGGGAGTTCAAGGACGCGGGGAGGGCGCTTTTGAAGCCTGTTTACTGACAGCAGCGGGTCATTTGTACACTGGCGTTACTTCATATTGCAATGCGCGAGGGCGGGCGCAGGCCAGGGTACGTCGGTTTCAGCGGGCTGCCGGAGGGCGTTGAAACATTTCCTGATGTTTCTTCATGCCCTGGCCTGATGCCGCTGGATTCACACGACGAACGTTGCTGGCGCTGCTGCCTGGGGCGGGCCATAGTTTTTGTCCGAAGCGCTCAGCCCACAATAAAGAGACTGGCCATGACCAAGACTCTCCACCACCGTGCCTGCCATCTGTGCGAAGCCATCTGCGGCCTGACACTGGAAACCACCCAGGGCGAAGACGGGAGCCTGGCGATCACCTCGATCAAGGGCGACCCCCTGGACACGTTCAGTCGTGGTCATATCTGCCCCAAGGCCGTGGCCCTGCAGGACATCCAGAACGACCCGGATCGCCTGCACCAGCCCATGTTGCGGGTGGGCAGCGAATGGCAGCCGATCCCGTGGGACGACGCCTTTGCGCTCGTAGCCGAGCGCCTCGCGGGCATCCAGGCACGCCATGGGCAAAATGCGGTGGCGGTGTACCAGGGCAATCCTAGCGTGCACAACTATGGCCTGATGACCCATAGCAATTACTTCCTCGGCCAGCTCAAGACCCGCAATCGGTTTTCCGCCACCTCCGTGGACCAGTTGCCCCATCACCTCACCAGTCACCTGATGTACGGCCACGGCCTGTTGCTGCCGATCCCGGACATCGACCATACCGATTTCATGCTGATCCTCGGCGGCAACCCGCTGGCGTCCAACGGCAGCATCATGACCGTACCCGACGTGGAGAAACGCCTGAAGGCGATCCAGGCCCGGGGCGGCAAAGTGGTGGTGGTTGATCCGCGCCGCAGCGAGACAGCGGCGATGGCCGACCAGCATCTGTTTGTGCGCCCGGGTGGCGATGCGGCGTTGTTGTTCGGCTTGCTCAATACGCTGTTCGCCGAGAACCTGACCCGTGACAGTCACCTGCCGGTCGACGGCCTGGATGAAGTGCGCCAGGCCGTGGCCGGGTTCACTGCCGAGGCCATGAGCCGCCAATGCGCGGTGCCTGCCGAGCAGATTCGCCAGTTGGCGCGGGACTTCGCTGCGGCTGACAAGGCGGTGTGTTATGGCCGCATGGGCGTGTCGACCCAGGCGTTCGGCACCCTGTGCCATTGGCTGGTGCAGTTGATCAACCTGGTTACCGGCAACCTGGACCGAGTGGGTGGCGCCCTGTGCACTACGCCGGCAGTCGACCTTGTCGCCTCCACCTCCGGCGGGCATTTCAATCGCTGGCAGAGCCGGGTTTCCGGGCGGCCGGAGTACGGTGGCGAGTTGCCGGTGTCGGCGCTGGCTGAAGAAATGCTCACCGAGGGTGAAGGACAGATCCGCGCCCTGGTGACGGTGGCGGGGAACCCGGTGCTGTCCACGCCCAACGGCCGGCAACTGGAGCAGGCGCTGGATGGGCTGGAGTTCATGGTTAGTGTCGACCTGTACATCAATGAAACCACGCGCTATGCCGACCTGATCCTGCCGTCCACCTCGGCCCTGGAAAACGATCACTACGACACCACGTTCAACCTGTTCGCAGTGCGCAATGTCACCCGCTTCAACCGCGCCATCCTGCCAAAACCCGAGGGTGCATTGCATGACTGGGAAATCTTCGTCGGCCTGGCCCAGGCGTTTGCCGCGAAAACCGGTAATGCACTCAAGCCCACCATGCCGCCCGCGCAGATGATCGACTTCGGGCTGCGGGCCGGGCCTTATGGCGATACGTTGTCCATTGCCGCGCTGGCGGATCATCCTCACGGCCTGGACCTCGGGCCGCTGAAGCCGAACCTGGCGGGCCGCATGAAAACCGCCAATGGCCATCTGCAGGCGGCACCGCCGGTGATCCTCGCCGATCTTGCGCGTTTTGCCGCGCAACCGGTGCCCGAGGTGAATGAGTTGCTGCTGATTGGCCGTCGCCATGTGCGCAGCAACAACTCCTGGATGCATAACTACCACCGACTGGTGAAGGGCAAGCCCCGTCACCAGTTGCTGATGCACCCCGACGACCTGGCCCACCGTCAGCTTGTCGATGGGCAGCGGGTGCGCGTGAGTTCGCGCATCGGCATGATCGAAGTGGAGGTATTGGCCAGCCTGGACATGATGCCCGGCGTGGTCAGCCTGCCTCACGGTTGGGGGCACGGCCGCCCAGGCGTGCAGATGACCATCGCGAGCGGGCAGCCGGGGGCGAGCGCAAACGACCTGACGGACGAGCGGCAATTGGATGAGCTGTCGGGTAACGCGGCGTTGAATGGCGTGCCAGTGCAGGTGGCGGCGGCGTAAGGATTGTCTGTCGGGGAGTCCGAGCGTCACGCTGGGGTTTGCGTTACAATGCGCCACCGTGCCGACCCATGAGTCGGAAAGTTCCAGCCGAGGTGTTCCATGGATATCATCGAAACGATCAAAGAGCAGATTGCCAACAACACTATTCTGCTTTACATGAAGGGCGCACCTAACGCGCCTCAGTGTGGCTTCTCCGCAAAGGCTTCCCAGGCAATCATGCAATGTGGCGAGAAGTTCGCCTACGTGGATATCCTGCAGAACCCGGAAATCCGCGCCAACCTGCCGAAGTACGCCAACTGGCCAACCTTCCCGCAGTTGTGGGTGGCCGGTGAGCTGGTCGGCGGTAGCGACATCATCACCGAAATGGCGGCTGATGGTTCGTTGCAGGCACTGATCAAAGACGCAGCAGCCAAGGCTGCGGCGAAGACCGAAGCCTGATTTTTTCCAGGCTGCGGCAATAAAAAGCCCCGCTTCTCGAAAGAGAGCGGGGCTTTTTAGTGGCCGGGAACTAAGGGTTATTCACCCATCTGCGATTGCAGGTAATTCTCGATAGTCACTTTGTCGATCAGGCCGATTTGGGTTTCCAGCCAGTCGATGTGTTCTTCCTGGTCTTCAAGGATATCTTCCAGCAACTCGCGGCTGCCGAAGTCGCCCTTGGTTTCGCAATGAGCGATGGCGGCCTTGAGGTCGGTGTGGCTCTTGCGCTCGAAGTTCAGGTCGCAGTTGATCATTTCCTGGGTGTGCTCGCCGATGTTCAGCTTGCCCAGGTCCTGCACGTTCGGCAGGCCTTCCAGAAACAGGATGCGCTTGATCAGCGCGTCAGCGTCCTTCATGGCCTTGATGGATTCTTTGTATTCACGCTTGCCCAGCTTTTCCAGGCCCCAATCGTCATACATGCGTGCATGCAGGAAGTACTGATTGATCGCGACCAGTTCATTGGCAAGGATTTTGTTGAGTTGCTGGATGACTGTAATGTCGCCTTTCATGATTGGGGTCCTGCCCTGTATTAGCTGTATATAAGGCGGAGTTTGAGCGGCGTAATGACTACTGTCAAACCTAAGTTATTGAATAATAAATGAAAATTAATCGGAATAAGAATGTTTGTGTTCCGCGTCTTGGCGCTAACTGTTTGAATTTCGGGCATAAAAAAACCGGACACTAAGTCCGGTTCTTTAAAACACGCCAATTATGCGTGTGTAAATTCTGCTGAGTAGGGGATCGCAGCCTGGGCAGTTTGCAGCTGCGTCAGGGTTTCCCGTACCACTTGCTTGGCGAGGCAGGCACATTTGCCGCATTGGCTGGCCACGCCGGTGGTTTCACGTACTTCCTTGTAGCTGCAGCAACCTTCATAGATCGCTTCGCGGATTTGTCCGTCGGTGACGCCAGTGCAGAGGCAGACATACATAAGGGAGAACCATCGCGGTTTAAGGCTTAAGTGCGACGGATCTTAATGTTAACGAGAATGATTGTCAAAGTAGTTTCACAAGGCTTGCTGTTTGCAAGCAGGCTCACTGACGAACGGCTTTTTTCCGGTATGATGGTCGGTCTTCACGAAGCGTGATCGCGTCACAGGCCTGTCGTTTAGCTTCGGCACACTGGGGCGGATCCTTTTACTTCAGTCACCACCATCAGGAGATACCCAATGAGCGTACTCGTCGGCAAACAAGCCCCGGATTTCGACGTACCCGCCGTCCTCGGCAATGGCGAAATCGTAGACAGCTTCAAACTGTCTGAAGCCATCAAAGGCAAATACGGCCTGGTGTTCTTCTACCCGCTGGACTTCACCTTCGTCTGCCCTTCGGAGCTGATCGCTCTGGATCACCGCATGGACGATTTCAAGGCACGCAACGTTGAAGTGGTAGCCGTTTCCATCGACTCCCATTTCACCCACAACGCCTGGCGCAACACTGCCATCAATGATGGCGGTATCGGCAAAGTCAAATACACCATGGCTGCCGACATGAAGCACGACATCGCCAAGGCCTACGACGTTGAGTCCGAAGGCGGCGTGGCTTTCCGTGGCGCGTTCCTGATCGACGACAAGGGCGTTGTGCGCTCGCAGATCATCAACGACCTGCCGCTGGGCCGTAACATGGAAGAGCTGATCCGTCTGGTTGACGCTCTGCAATTCCACGAAGAGCACGGCGAAGTTTGCCCTGCCAACTGGAAAAAAGGCGACAAAGGCATGAACGCTTCGCCAGAAGGCGTTGCGGCTTACCTGACCGAGAACGCCGGCAAGCTGTAAGCCGGATTCGCGGGACAAAAAAACCGGCCTGAGAAGGCCGGTTTTTTTATGCGCGGGCGTTGGCTTCAGTCGTTGAAGTCTTCCCAGCCGCCCATCTGTTTCCAGCGGTTGACGATGCCGCAGAACAGCTCGGCCGTCTTCTCGGTGTCGTAGCGGGCCGAGTGGGCCTCACGACCGTCGAAGTCGATACCGGCGGCCTGGCAGGCTTTGGCCAGTACGGTCTGGCCATAGGCCAAGCCAGCGAGGGTCGCGGTGTCGAAGCTGGAGAACGGGTGAAACGGGTTACGTTTCATGTCCAGGCGCGCCACAGCCGCGTTGAGGAAGCCCAGGTCGAAGCTGCTGTTGTGGCCCACCAGGATTGCGCGTTTGCAGCCATTGGCCTTCAACGCCTTGCGTACGCCACGGAAGATGTCGGTCAGCGCCGCTTCTTCACTGACGGCCATGCGCAGTGGGTGGTCGAGCTTGATCCCGGTGAACTCCAAAGCCGCGGCTTCGATGTTGGCGCCTTCGAACGGTTCGACGCGGAAGAAGTGGGTGTGTTCCGGGAACACGAAACCCTGTTCATCCATGCCGATGGTCGTGGCGGCGATTTCCAGCAATGCGTCAGTGGCGCAATTGAAGCCGCCGGTTTCTACGTCGATAACGACCGGCAGGTAGCCACGAAAACGCTCGGCCATCGGGTGACGGGAACCGCCACCACCGCCGCCGTGTTCCTGGTCGTCGTCGTAATGGTCTTCACTCACGGGTGTTCCTCCAGCAGGCGCCAGCGCAGTGTTTCACCGGCGCGCAGCGGGATAACGGTCAGCTCGCCAAACGGCAGGCTGGTGGGGGCGGTCCAGTCTTCACGGACCAGGGTAATGCGGTCGGTATTCGCCGGCAGGCCATAGAAGCGCGGGCCGTTGAGGCTGGCGAACCCTTCAAGCTTATCCAGCGCGTTGCGTTGTTCGAACGCTTCGGCATACAACTCGATCGCCGCATAGGCGGTGTAGCAACCGGCACAACCGCACGCTGCTTCCTTGGCGTGTTGGGCGTGGGGGGCGGAGTCGGTACCGAGGAAAAATTTCTCGCTGCCACTGGTGGCGGCATCCAGCAGCGCCACCTGGTGCGTATTGCGCTTGAGAATCGGCAGGCAATAGAAGTGCGGCCGAATCCCGCCCACCAGCATGTGGTTGCGGTTGTACAACAGGTGATGCGCGGTGATGGTCGCGCCGACGTTGGCCGAAGCCTCGGTGACGAACTGCACGGCATCGGCGGTGGTGATGTGTTCGAACACGACCTTGAGGGTCGGGAACAGCTCCACCACGCGGCGCATGTGCTCGTCGATGAAGATCTTTTCACGATCGAATACATCGACATCGCCACGGGTGACTTCACCGTGGATCAGCAACGGCATGCCGACTTCCGCCATGGCTTCTATGGCCGGCAGAATCTTGTCGATACTGGTTACGCCAGAATCGGAGTTGGTGGTCGCACCGGCCGGGTACAGCTTGGCGGCGTGCACGAAACCGCTGGCCTTGGCCTGGCGAATTTCTTCGGGCTGGGTGCGGTCGGTCAGGTACAGCACCATCAACGGTTCGAAACGGCTGCCGGCCGGTCGTGCAGCGAGGATGCGCTGGCGATAGGCATCGGCTTCCGCGGCGTTACGCACCGGAGGTACCAGGTTAGGCATGATGATGGCGCGGCCAAACGTGCGCGCTACATCGGCCACGGTTTGGGGCAACGCAGCACCATCGCGAAGATGAATATGCCAGTCGTCGGGACGCAGCAGGGTCAGGCGGTCGGACATTGGGGATTCCAGGCGGGTCAATCTGGTGGGAATGCTACCGGAAAAGACTCTTGCAGGCACTCGCTATCAAGTTTTGCAGGATGCGACCGATATCCCTGGGTATGCCTTAACGATGTATGACGCCTTGATGTGTTGTAGAAACCAGTGGAGCCTCCCGTGCGCCAGCATTATCTAGCCCTGCTCAGTGTGTTCGCCAGCCTGCCCGCGATGGCCCTCACGTTCCAGACACGTCTGGAGAATATTGAGTGGAAAGTGGAGGGCGATAAATTCGAGTGCCGCTTGAGCCAGCCGATCACCGATTTCGGCACGGGCGAGTTCGTACGCCGGGCCGGCGAGCAGGCGACGTTTCGTCTGAAAGCCTTTAACGGTTCGATGGGCGGCGGTTCCGCAACCCTGCTGGCAGCGGCTGCGCCGTGGCAACCGGGACGTGGTGATATCAACCTGGGTGCGGTGCGGATCGGTAGTGGCGATGTGCTGTTTAACAGTTCCCAGGCCCAGGCGGGACGCTTGTTTACCGGCCTGCTTGAAGGTCGCAGCCCGACGGTGCGCCACTATAGCCGTGAGGGTGGTTACTCCGAAATCCGCCTGTTACCGGCGAAATTCAGCAAGGCCTACAACGACTACCAAATGTGCACCACCAAGCTGCTGCCGATGAATTTCGAGCAGGTGAAGCAGACCGAGGTGGGCTTCCCGGGTGGAGGCATTGAACTGGACGTGGCGGCCAAGAAAAAACTGTCGGTGATTCTCGAATTCCTGAAAGCCGACCCTACGGTCAATCACATCGAGTTGAACGGGCACTCCGACAACAGCGGCAATCGCCTGACCAACCGTGATGTTTCCCGGCGTCGTGCCCTGGCAGTGATGGACTACTTCAAGGCCAATGGCATTGAGGAATCGCAGATTACCCTGCGCTTTCACGGCGAAAGCTACCCATTGGCGCCGAACACCAACCCGGCCAACCGGGCGAAAAACCGCCGGGTGAATATTCAACTCGAACGGGTGGCCGCCCCCGAGAAACCGGCGCCCCAGGCCAAAGCGCCGGGCAACGCCGCCGCCACCTCATAAGGTGTGGCGTTTCGTCGCCCGCTCGACATAATCTGTCGCTTTATCTTCATTTGCTGTCGCGCCTCTGTAATTTCACGGTTTTGGTCGGTAGAATCGACGCCTTTCCGTACAACCCCGTGGAGTGATGGCATGGCCGACGTAAACAAGGTCGTTCTCGCGTATTCCGGCGGCCTGGACACTTCGGTGATCCTCAAGTGGCTGCAGGATACTTATAACTGTGAAGTGGTGACCTTCACCGCTGACCTGGGTCAGGGCGAAGAGGTCGAACCTGCACGTGCCAAGGCGCAAGCCATGGGCGTGAAAGAGATCTACATTGACGACCTGCGCGAAGAGTTCGTCCGCGATTTCGTTTTCCCGATGTTTCGCGCCAACACCGTCTACGAAGGCGAGTACCTGCTGGGTACCTCCATCGCACGTCCGCTGATCGCCAAGCGCCTGATCGAAATCGCCAACGAAACCGGCGCCGACGCCATTTCCCATGGCGCCACCGGCAAGGGCAACGACCAGGTGCGTTTCGAACTGGGTGCCTACGCCTTGAAGCCAGGCGTAAAAGTGATTGCTCCGTGGCGCGAATGGGACCTGCTGTCCCGTGAAAAGCTGATGGACTACGCTGAAAAGCACGCCATCCCGATCGAGCGTCATGGCAAGAAGAAGTCTCCGTACTCGATGGACGCCAACTTGCTGCACATCTCCTATGAAGGCGGCGTGCTGGAAGACACCTGGACCGAGCACGAAGAAGACATGTGGAAGTGGACCGTCTCCCCGGAGAACGCTCCTGACAAGGCCCAGTACCTGGAACTGACCTACCGCAACGGCGACATCGTCGCGCTGGACGGCGTCGAAATGACCCCGGCCACCGTACTGGCGACCCTGAACCGTATCGGTGGCGAACACGGTATCGGCCGCCTCGACATCGTCGAGAACCGTTACGTGGGCATGAAGTCCCGTGGTTGCTACGAAACCCCGGGCGGCACCATCATGCTGCGCGCTCACCGCGCCATCGAGTCCATCACCCTGGACCGTGAAGTGGCTCACCTCAAAGACGAGCTGATGCCCAAGTACGCCAGCCTGATCTACACCGGCTACTGGTGGAGCCCTGAGCGTCTGATGTTGCAACAGATGATCGATGCTTCCCAGGTCCACGTGAACGGTGTTGTGCGCCTGAAGCTGTACAAGGGCAACGTGATCGTGACTGGCCGCAAGTCCGACGAATCGCTGTTCGATGCCAATATCGCCACCTTCGAAGAAGATGGCGGCGCCTACAACCAGGCGGACGCGGCAGGCTTCATCAAGCTGAACGCGTTGCGCATGCGCATTGCGGCCAACAAGGGTCGCAAGTTGTTCTGAGTGTTTTAAGTTGCAATGAAAAATGGCCCCATTAAGGGGCCATTTTTTTTGGCCGAAAATACGCAGGAAATCATTATGGATGATGTGATGTTTATCGTTCGGCTCAAAAAAGCCAGTCCTGAAGGATGCGGGGTGGAATGTTTATGTTTTTACGGGGGCAATGTTTATTAGTTTCGCTCGATAAGTGATGCATTGTTGAAAGTGGCTTTTTTTTCTTGTGTGCAGGAACTATGTACTACAGAAATTTCACTCAGAAATGTACTGCGAATATGTCGGATGCCGACATGGCTGTAGGATTTATGGAGCGTAACTAGTTATGACGAATGGAACTTTAAAAAAACCGGTTTCACCCCCGATTCACAGGTTTTTCGAGGAGGCACAAGGGGTATTTGCTGAAACTTGTGTACGGCACGTTTACGCTGTCCCCGGTAATCCTGGGAATTTTCACTCAAAATATTTTTGTGCTCGGAAAGTTCTGAAGGCCTCAACAAAACTGGACACCTCCGGGTTGGCGTTTTTTTGTAGGTTAAATCCGATGTCTCTGTGGGTTGGGTCTCTGCTTGCTGTTGTTTGGGGGGGAGCACTATGCCCAGCGTGAAACGACTAGGCTATTGTGCTTACTCTTAATAATTCGAACAGCGAAATTGGACTTGCCCATGAATAAAGTGCTGATCGTGGATGATCATCCCGTCATTCGTCTTGCTGTGCGTATGCTAATGGAACGTCATAGTTATGAGGTCGTTGCCGAGACCGATAACGGTGTCGATGCCTTGCAACTTGCACGGGAGCATATGCCGGACATTGTCATACTGGATATTGGAATTCCCAAACTCGATGGCCTGGAAGTTATATGCCGGCTGTCCTCTACCAAACAGGCCCATCCGTTCAAGGTGCTGGTGCTGACGTCCCAGGCGCCCGGGCATTTTTCCATGCGGTGCATGCAGGCGGGGGCTGCCGGCTACGTGTGCAAGCAGCAGGACCTCACCGAGCTATTGAGTGCTGTCAAGGCGGTGCTGTGCGGTTACAGCTACTTCCCCAACCAGGCGCTGAATTCGGTGCGCTCCACAATGGGCAACGCCAGCGAAGCCGACATGGTCGAGCGCCTGTCTGGCCGGGAGATGATGGTGTTGCAGCAGTTGGCCCGCGGCAAGACCAACAAGGAGATCGCCGATGGCATGTTCCTGAGCAACAAAACCGTGAGTACCTACAAGACGCGCTTGCTGCTCAAGCTCAACGCGCGCTCCCTGGTGGACTTGATCGAGCTGGCCCAGCGTAACGGGTTGGTATAGATCGGCGGCACGCTTACATGCAGTCAGAAAAAAGCCTCCGCAAGGGAGGCTTCTGCTTGTCGTTGGGTCGATTAGAGATCGAAGTCGTAATCGGCCAACTGTTTTTGCAAGCGCCGCTCTTCCAGAAGGTTGTCGATGGTGCGGCGTTTGCTCAAATTGGTCTTGGCCACCTCTACCGGTGCTTCTGCTGCATCATCGTCGGATTCAGCGCCAACAACGTCGTCTTCTACATCCAGTTGCTCTTTGCCAGTGCTCATAACGTTAACTCCAGGCTAAGACTGCCGTTGGCGCTCCTTATAACGATAATCCTGGGCCTGGTAAAAAAGATTTTTTCAATCGACTCATCGATAAAAGCAATGAAGGCTCAATCGTCGGAAGTCTTTTCCTTGTATTCGCACAGGTCTTCGATGCGGCAACTGCCACAGCGCGGCTTGCGGGCCTGGCAGACGTAGCGCCCGTGAAGGATCAACCAATGGTGTGAATCCAGCAGATACGGCTTGGGCACAAACTTCATCAGTTGTTTTTCCACCTCCACCACATTCTTTCCGCGGGCGATGCCGGTACGGTTGCTGACCCGGAAAATGTGCGTGTCCACGGCCATGGTCAATTGGCGAAATGCCGTATTGAGCACCACATTGGCGGTTTTGCGTCCTACGCCCGGGAGTGCTTCCAGGGCTTCGCGTGTCTGCGGCACTTCGCTGCCGTGCAACTCCACCAGCAGCCGGCATGTCTCGATGACATTCTTCGCCTTGCTGTTGTACAGGCCGATGGTCTTGATGTATTCGGAAAGCCCCTCCACCCCAAGCGCATAGATCGCCTCCGGAGTGTTGGCCACGGGATACAGCTTGGCGGTGGCCTTGTTGACGCCGACGTCTGTGGACTGGGCCGAGAGAATCACGGCGATCAGCAACTCGAACGGCGAGGAATAGGCCAGTTCGGTCTTCGGTTCCGGATTGTCTTCGTGAAGCCGGCGGAAAATTTCCAGGCGTTTTGCGGCGTTCATGGCGCGAGCGGTTCCTTGCAGACAGTCAGTGTGATTTTGAAAAATGGGCCCAGGCTTGTCGCCCGGCCAGCAACAACCCGAGCAGGATAAACCCGACGGGGGCCAACGCGGTGACAGAGCCGCTACCGATCAGCCCACGCAGTATGCCGAGGGTGACCAGCAGTACGCCAAACAGGCCGAACAGTTGCACGCGTGCATTGCCCTGGCCTGCTTCGAAAAAGCCCGAAAACTCAAGCAACACGCATTGAACACTGATCAGTGCCAGGTAAATACCCAGTTGCTGATATAAGGGCAACGCGAACGCTTGCAAGAGCAGTTGTACGCAACTGACCAGTGTCGCGGCGATCAGCAGGCTGGCCATCAGTTGCATACGCTCGCCGAGGCGGTTGCGCAGGGTGTGCATGCCCAGGCCATACAGCGCCACGATCAGCACCGAGAGCACCCAGAAGCCCAACGCCTTGGGCAGCGTGTCGCTCACGCCAATCAATGGCGCCAGCATCAGCGAGCGGGCCAGGGCTTTAGTCATGGGTTGACGGCTCCAACACCCGTTGGCGGTGCTCATCAAAGTAACGCAACGCATCGTGAACCCCATTGATCACCGCGCGGGACGTGATGGTCGCGCCAGCCATCTGATCGAATTGGCCGTGGTCTTTCTTCAGCGCCCAGGCGGAATCCTTGGAGTCGTCTCGGGACAGTCCCTTGAATGCTGCCAGCCACGGATTGCCAGGTTCTGCGATATGCCCACCGAGGCTTGGGGTTTCCGACTGACTCAAGGTTTTTACCGCCAACAGCTTGCCGTTGTGGGAGATGGCGATCAGCAATTCGATGGGGCCGCCATAGCCATTGGTTTGCGAGCGCAGCAGCACTGCGCTGGGTTGCCCGTTCAAGCTGGCGAGGTAGCCGCCCAGCAATTGGCTGTTTGCCAGTGCCTGTGGATGTATCGCGAGCGGGTGTTGCAGGGGCTGATTGTCGTAAGTGCCGACGGGGAGGATATCCAGCAAGGCCTGGCGCTGGAGGTTGTGTTGGGCTTCGCTGGCACGGTTGGCAGTCAACTGCTGCACGCCCAACGTCAGTGCGATCCCCGCCGCAGCGATCAGTAACACCGTCATCAGGCCCCGTGTGGTGTTCATGAGCTCACCGCAGGCTGTCTGGGTGTTGTCAGGCGCTCAAGCGCCGGCACCGCCAGGTTCATCAGCAGCACGGCGAACGCCACGCCGTCGGGGTAACCGCCCCACGTACGAATCAGGTAAACCAGCAAGCCCACGCCGACGCCGAACATCAGGCGCGCACGCGGGCTTTTCGCGCCGGACACCGGTTCGGTCACGATAAAAAACGCCCCGAGCATGGTGGCACCGCTGAGCAGATGGAACAGCGGCGAACCGTGGGAATCCGAGCCCGAACCGTTCCAGCACAACAGGCTGATAACGAACACGCTACCGAGCATTCCCACAGGCGCATGCCAACTGAATACCCGTTGTTGCAACAGCCACAGCCCGCCTGCCAGAAAGGCCAGGTTCACCCATTCACTGCCCTTGCCGGCGACGTGCCCGAAAGCGGAGTGGCTGGCAAACAGCTCATCCATGGTCAGGCTCTTATTGATCCGCAGGGCATCCAGGGCGGTCGCCTGGGCCCAGGCATCCGGCGCATCACCTTGCACACCGAACACCTGTTGCAGGCCGGCCAGCAGGTCCATGCCGTGGGAGACGGGCCAATGGGTCATGGGTTGGGGAAAGGCCACCAGCATCAGTGCATAGCCGACCATGGCCGGGTTGAACGGATTCTGGTTGCCGCCATACAGGTGCTTGCCCAGCAATAATGCACCGGCGACTGCGGCCACGCATAACCACCACGGACAATAAGGTGGCAGCGCCAGGGCCAGCAGCGTGGCCGTGACAAGGCCGCCGAGATCACTGACCGAACGCCCGCGCAGCCGCTGAACGCCGGCCTCCACGACCCGCGCACAACCACAAGCCAGCAATAGATTGATCAACACGCCCCAGCCATACAGCCAGAACATCCCCAGCAAACCCGGCACCGTCGCCAGCAGCACACGCGTCATCGCGTGCTGCTGACGATCAACGGCTTCAAGCACTGACATCGTCGCCCACCAGCGCCGCAAGCGCCTGTTCTGCGGTTTCGAAGTGCTGTTGCAGGATGATCAATTGCGACTGCTGCTCAAAGGTCGGCGGATGCCCGAACGCTTTCAGCGACTTGTGCAACTGGGCGCGGCTCATGGCCAGGTTGATCTTTGCCTTCTTCAGGGCGGCGTCCATCGCGGCGGCTTTTTGCGCGCGAACCCGCTCAATGGCTGCCTGGACCGGGTTAACCGTGACCGCGGCCGCAGCCACGGGTGCCGCGCGCTGGGTGCGGGCCAAACGCTCGGCGAGCTTCTGTTCTTCCTCACGTTGCAGCCGCGCGTTGCGCTGTTCAAACCGCCGTCGGGCCCGGTCACGCTTGAGGTCGCGCGCCTGGCGCTCGGCATCATTGGAGGCCAGCCCGCCGACTATCGGCAGCACCGTGGTCAACGGGCGCATCTCGATGCAATCCACCGGGCAGGGCGCGACACACAGGTCACAACCGGTGCACTCGTCGATAATCACGGTATGCATCAATTTGGCCGCCCCGACGATGGCGTCCACCGGGCAGGCCTGGATGCATTTGGTACAGCCGATGCACTCTGCTTCACGGATAAACGCGATCTGCGCGGGCGCTTCGCCCCGGGAAGTGTCCAGCTCCAGCACCGGGAGCTTCAGCAACTGCGCCAGGCCGGTGATGGTTTCCTGCCCGCCGGGTGGGCACTTGTTGATCGCCTCGCCCTGGGCAATGCCTTCGGCGTAGGGCTTGCAGCCAGGGTGCCCGCACTTGCCACATTGGGTCTGCGGCAGCAGGGCGTCGATACGTTGAATCAGGCTCATGGTTTGATCATTGCGTTGAAACCCAGAAAAGCCACGGCCATCAGCCCGGCGCTGATCAACGCCACCGGCAGACCCCGAAAGGGCAGCGGTATGTCGTTGTCGGCAATACGTTGGCGCAGGTCACTGAACAGGCTCAGCACCAGCCAGAAGCCCAGCCCTGCGCCCAGGCTCAGAGCGGCCATGTGTGTCAGCCCTTTATCCGCTTGCGTGCCCAGCAGCACCACGCCCAACACCCCGGCATTCCCCAGCAATAACAGCCACAGGCCATCGAACGGCAGCTTGGGTAACCGGCGGGACAGGACGCTCAACAGCGGCTGGATCAACAACACCGTCACCGGCAAAAATACAAACAGCCGCAGGGAGGTCAGCGCCAGCGGCTGCAGAAGATAGTGATCAAGCAGATAACCCAGGATGCCACTCAGCAGCATCAGCACCGTGGTGGCGATGCCCAGCGCATGTACGCGCCGGCGTGAGTCGGCCGTGGATGCCAACACCGGGTCGACAGCCAGCGGCATCTGCAACACGAGGTTGCTGATCAGGGCTGTGCTGACAAGGGTGAGAAGCATATCGGTCATGGTCGTGCCGGGTTAAGCCAACAGAATCCGATTATCCGGCAAGCGAGGAGGGGGTACTAGCTGAAACCGCCCCATGGCCGAGACCATGGGGCCGTTCGCAGTTTTACTTGATGCGCTGACCGGGCTTGGCGCCGCTGTCCGGGCTCAACAGGTAGATCTCTTCACCGCCAGGGCCCGCCGCCATCACCATGCCTTCGGAGATGCCGAACTTCATTTTCCGTGGCTTGAGGTTGGCGATCATCATGGTCAGGCGCCCGTCGAGCTTGGACGGGTCCGGATAGGCGCTCTTGATCCCGGAGAACACGTTGCGTTGCTCGTCACCGATGTCCAGGGTCAGGCGCAGCAGCTTGTCGGCGCCTTCCACGGCTTCGGCCTTGATGATCAGCGCAACCCGCAGGTCTACCGCAGCGAAGGCGTCGAAGTCGATTTCCGGCGACAATGGATCTTTCGCCAGCTCGCCGTTGCCTGCCGGGGCCGCGTCGCCAGTGTCGGTCTTGCTGGCTTCGAGGTCTTCTTTCGACGCGTCGGTCATGGCCTGGACTTTTACCGGGTCGATACGGGTCATCAGCGGCTTGAACTCATTCAGTTGATGGTTGCCGAGCAAGGTCGCGTGGTCGTTCCAGGTCAGCGGCGGCACGTTGAGGAACGCCTCGGCGTCAGCCGCCAGCAGTGGCAGTACCGGCTTGAGGAAGATCACCAGTTGGCGGAACAGGTTGACGCCCGTGGCGCAGATGGCCTGGACTTCAGCCTGCTTGCCTTCCTGTTTGTTCAGCGACCACGGTGCCTTGTCGGCGATCCAGGCGTTGGCACGGTCGGCCAGGCCCATGATCTCGCGCATGGCGCGGGCAAAGTCGCGGGCTTCATAGGCGTCGGCGATGCTTGGCGCAGCAGCCAGGAACGCATCGGTCAGCTCGGGTGCGGCATTTTCAGCCACCAGCACACCGGCGTTGCCCTTGTGGATAAACCCGGCGCAACGGCTGGCGATGTTGACGACCTTGCCCACCAGGTCCGAGTTGACCTTCTGTACGAAGTCTTCCAGGTTCAGGTCGAGGTCGTCGACGCCACGGCCCAGCTTGGAGGCGTAGTAGTAGCGCAGGTATTCCGGCGACAGGTGGTCCAGGTAAGTGCGCGCCTTGATAAAGGTGCCACGGGACTTGGACATTTTCTGGCCGTTGACGGTCAGGTAGCCGTGAACCGCGATGCCGGTCGGCTTGCGGTAGCCCGAACCTTCGAGCATTGCCGGCCAGAACAGCGCGTGGAAGTTGACGATGTCCTTGCCGATGAAGTGATACAGCTCGGCCGTGGAATCCTTGGCCCAGAACGCGTCGAAGTCCAGCTCCGGCGTGCGGTCGCACAGGTTCTTGAAGCTGGCCATGTAGCCGATTGGCGCGTCCAGCCATACATAGAAGTACTTGCCAGGTTCGCCCGGGATCTCGAAACCGAAATACGGCGCATCGCGGGAGATGTCCCACTGTTGCAGGCCGGCATCCAGCCATTCGGCGATCTTGTTGGCCACGGCATCCTGCAGGGTGCCGCTGCGAGTCCAGGTTTGCAGCATCTGCTGGAAATCCGGGAGCTTGAAGAAGAAGTGCTGGGAATCCTTGAGCACCGGGGTGGCGCCAGAGATGGCCGACTTCGGATCCTTCAGGTCGGTAGGCGCGTAGGTGGCGCCGCATTTTTCGCAGTTGTCGCCGTACTGGTCTTCAGTGCCGCATTTCGGGCAGGTGCCCTTGATGAAGCGGTCGGCCAGGAACATTTTCTTTTCCGGGTCGAAATATTGGGTGATCGAACGCGTGGCAATGTGCCCGGCGTCTTTCAAGCGCAGGTAGATCTGGCTCGACAGCTCGCGGTTTTCGTCGGAGTGGGTCGAGTGGAAGTTGTCGAAATCCACCAGGAACTCGGCAAAGTCGGCGCTGTGTTCAGCCTGGACGTTGGCGATCAGTTGTTCCGGGGTGATGCCTTCCTTCTCGGCGCGCAACATGATGGCCGAACCGTGGGCGTCGTCCGCGCAGACATAAATGCATTGGTTGCCGCGATGCTTCTGGAAGCGCACCCACATATCGGTCTGGATGTACTCAAGCATATGGCCAAGGTGGATGGAACCATTGGCATAGGGCAGGGCGCTGGTGACGAGGATCTTGCGTGGCTCGGACATGGGGCTCGGCTACTTGATGAAACGGAGGTCGGCCACTATAAAGCGCCGGGAAATTTATTTCACCCCGTGCGGCTGTTTCAGGATTTTCCCGGCGGCCGAAAGCGTGCCGCTGAAGCGCTGGAACGGTTAGGATAGCCGCCTGTTTTAGTCAGTCTTTTTTCGGGAGTAGCCCATGAGCGCCGTCAATCGCGCAGCGGTGGAAGCCGTTCTTCGCCAATACACCGACCCCTACCTGAACCAGGACCCGGTCAGCGCCGGGTGCGTACGGGCCATCGACGTGCAGGGTGACAAGGTTTCGGTCCAGCTTGAGCTGGGCTATGCCGCCGCGCTGTTCAAGAGCGGCTGGGCGCAGATGCTGCAAATGGCCATTGAAGGCCTGGACGGCGTCAGTTCGGCCAAGGTCGACATCCAGTGCGTGATCGCCCCGCACAAGGCCCAGGCGCAGATCCCGGGCCTGGCCAACGTCAAGAACGTGGTGGCCGTGGCCTCCGGCAAGGGTGGCGTGGGCAAGTCCACCACCGCGGCCAACCTGGCCCTGGCCCTGGCCCGCGAAGGCGCGCGCGTCGGCATTCTCGACGCTGACATCTATGGCCCCAGCCAAGGCGTGATGTTCGGCATCGCCGAAGGCACCCGGCCGAAGATCAAGGACCAGAAATGGTTCGTGCCGATTGAATCCCATGGCGTGGAAGTCATGTCCATGGCCTTCCTGACCGACGACAACACGCCGATGGTCTGGCGTGGCCCGATGGTTTCCGGCGCCTTGCTGCAACTGGTCACCCAGACCGACTGGGGCAACCTGGACTACCTGGTGATCGACATGCCACCGGGTACTGGTGATATCCAGCTGACCCTGGCGCAGAAAGTCCCGGTGGCCGGCGCGGTGATCGTCACCACGCCGCAGGACCTGGCGCTGCTGGATGCCCGCAAGGGTGTGGAGATGTTCCGCAAGGTCAACATTCCGGTGCTGGGTGTCGTGGAAAACATGGCGGTGCACATCTGCTCCAACTGCGGCCACGCCGAGCATCTGTTCGGTGAAGGCGGCGGCGAGAAGCTGGCGACCCAGTACGGGGTTGAACTGCTGGCGTCGTTGCCGCTGTCCATGGGGATTCGTGAGCAGGCCGACGGCGGCAAGCCAACGGTCGTAGCCGAGCCCGATGGCCAGATTGCCATGGTCTACCAGGAACTGGCCCGTCACGTAGGCGCGCGAATCGTCCTGCAGGAAGCCGAGGCCCAGGCGATGCCGACCATCACTGTCAGCGACGACTGATCCACTGGATGGGAAAAAAGCCTCGACTGTGTCGGGGCTTTTTCTTGTCTGGCGAACACGCAGGGGGCGCTTGTTACCCTTTTGCGTAATTGCTGGTGTAAGCATTCACTTACTTTTTCGTAAGCGTTTGGGTTTTTTCGCCGGTGCGGACGTCTCGAATCGGCTGCCTATATTTCTATCTAATTGAAATATAACAATTATTTATTCGTGTCTGAACATCGAAACCTGTAGTCCGGCGATTTGGATCCCGTTGAACTTCCTCGGGAACTCTCTAAGATCAGCCCTGTGTCCACGGATTGACACAGTCATCACGGAACGATGATTCAGGGAACCTCGCAGGATGCGATTCATCAGGACGATGAAAAGGAACACAGGGACTAGGGAAAAAATGTGGGCGGGTCATACCGCCCCTTTTTTTTGCCTGTAGAAAAGTGAAACTCGCCCCGCAGAAATGCAAAAAGGCCCGTAACGGGCCTTTTGGAGGGCATCGACGCTATCAGCGCTCGAGGTCTGCAATCTTGCCTTTTTTGCCATCCCACTCTGCCGCATCCGGCATCGGGTCTTTGCGCTCAGTGATGTTTGGCCAGATTTCCGCCAGCTCAACGTTCAACTGAATAAATTCCTGCATCTCTGCCGGGACTTCGTCCTCGGAGAAAATCGCGACGGCCGGGCATTCTGGCTCACACAGGGCGCAGTCAATGCACTCGTCCGGGTGGATGACCAGGAAGTTCGGGCCTTCGTAGAAGCAGTCCACCGGACACACTTCTACGCAGTCGGTGTACTTGCACTTGATGCAGTTGTCGGTGACGACGAAGGTCATTTCTAATTCTCTCCTCAGGCGGCGGCAGCGAAACCCTTTGTGGCAGGGCTCGCGAGGTTCGGGAGCGATAGTCTGCAGGCCAGGCTAAAAGCCCGCAGCATCCCAAACCGCGCGAGAGTCTACCAGCTTGCAAGCGTCTGCGTTATATCCGAGTCTTAAGTGCATATAACATTTCGAGCGCTTTTCGCGGCGTCAAGTCGTCCAGGTCAAGTTTAGCCAACTCATCCAGTACCGGGTGAGGCAGGCTGGCGAACATGTCGCTCTGGTGCGGCGTGCTCGGTTTGTTGCTGGTTTTGGCCGGGCTGGCCACGGGAAGCTCGTGGGGCAGGGCGGTTTCTTCCAGGCGGCTCAGGTGCTCGCGGGCACGGGTGATCACTTCAGCCGGCACACCGGCCAGTTGTGCCACGGCCAAGCCGTAACTCTGGCTCGCCGGGCCGGGCAGCACGTGGTGCAGGAACACGATGCGCTCGTTGTGCTCGGTGGCATTGAGGTGCACGTTGGCGACCAGCGGCTCGTTTTCCGGCAGCACGGTCAGCTCGAAGTAGTGGGTCGCAAACAGCGTATACGCCCGCAGGTGCGCCAGCCGCTCGGCGGCGGCCCAGGCCAGGGACAGCCCGTCAAAGGTGCTGGTGCCGCGGCCCACTTCGTCCATCAGCACCAGGCTGCGTTCGGTGGCGTTGTGCAGGATGTTGGCGGTTTCGCTCATTTCCACCATAAAGGTCGAACGGCCACCAGCCAGGTCATCGCTGGAGCCGATCCGGGTGAAGATGCGGTCCACCAGGGACAACTCGCAACTGGCTGCCGGTACGAAGCTGCCGATGTGGGCCAGCAGCACGATCAATGCGGTCTGGCGCATGTAGGTGGATTTACCGCCCATGTTCGGACCGGTGATCACCAGCATGCGGGTGTCGTCGTCCAGCGACAGGTCGTTGGCGACGAACGGCGTGGTCAACACCTGTTCCACCACCGGATGGCGACCTTGCACGATGCGCATGCACGGCTCGCTGACAAAACGCGGGCAGTTCAGGTCAAGGTTCAGGGCGCGCTCGGCCAGGTTGCTCAGCACATCCAGTTCGGCCAGGGCGGCGGCGGTGTCCTGCAACGGCGCCAGCTTGTCGATCAAGCTTTCCAGCAACGCTTCATAGAGCATCTTCTCCCGAGCCAGGGCGCGGCTTTTCGCTGACAGCGCCTTGTCTTCGAACTCTTTCAGTTCCGGGGTGATAAAGCGCTCGGCGCCCTTGAGGGTCTGGCGGCGCTGGTAGTCGATCGGCGCCTGCTCGGCCTGCTTGCTCGGCAACTCGATAAAGTAGCCGTGCACGCGGTTGTAGCCGACTTTCAGGTTGGCCAGGCCCGTACGGGCTTTTTCACGGGCTTCCAGGTCGATCAGGAACTGCCCGGCGTTCTCGCTCAGGGATTGCAGTTCGTCCAGCTCGGTGTCGTAACCGGTCTTCAGCACGCCACCGTCACGGATGATCGCGGGCGGGTTGTCGATGATGGCTTTTTCCAGCAGCGCCGCCAGGTCCGGGTAGGTGCTGGTGGTGACGGCCAGCTGTTGCAGGTGCGGCGCTTCCAGTTCGGTCATCGCCGCTTGCAGTTGGGGCAGGGCGCCAAGCGCGTCCCGCAGGCGCGCCAGGTCACGGGGCCGTGCGTTACGCAGGCCGATCCGTGCGAGGATCCGCTCGATATCGCCGATTTCCTTGAGCTGCGGTTGCAGCTTTTCAAAGCGATAGCGGTCCAGCAGGCAAGTAATGGAGGTTTGACGGGCTTGCAGCACGGTCAAATCCCGCAGCGGACGGTTCAACCAGCGAGTCAACAAGCGGCTGCCCATGGCGGTCTGGCAACGGTCGACCACCGATTGCAGGGTGTTGTCGCGCCCGCCGGCCAGGTTGGTGTCCAACTCCAGGTTGCGACGGCTCGCGCCGTCCAGCACCACGGTGTCGTCCAGGCGTTCATGACGCAGGCTGCGCAAGTGCGGCAGGGCGGTGCGCTGGGTTTCCTTGGCGTAGCTGAGCAGGCAACCGGCGGCGCCGATGGCCAGGGTCAGGGTTTCGCAACCAAAGCCCTTGAGGTCTTGCACGGAGAATTGCTGGCACAGGCTTTTCAGCGCCGAATCACGCTCGAAATCCCACGGCGCGCGGCGCTTGGTCCCACGACGACGTTCCGCCGGCAAGTCCTTTGGCCAGTCGTCCGGGATCATCAACTCCACCGGATTGACGCGCTCCAGCTCCGCCAGCAGGTTCTCCCAGCCCTTGATCTCCAGCACCGTGAAGTTGCCACTGGTGATATCCAGCACCGCCAGGCCGAACAGCCGCTCGTCCCCCAATACCGCAGCGATCAGGTTATCGCGACGCTCATCCAGCAGCGCCTCATCGCTCACCGTGCCCGGGGTAATGATGCGCACCACCTGACGTTCCACCGGGCCCTTGCTGGTAGCCGGGTCGCCGATCTGCTCACAGATCACCACCGACTCGCCCAGCTTCACCAGCTTGACCAGGTAACCTTCCAGCGAATGATAAGGAATCCCGCACATCGGAATCGCCTGCCCGGCCGACTGCCCGCGCGCGGTCAGGGTGATGTCCAGCAACTTGGCGGCCTTCTTCGCATCTTCATAGAAGATCTCGTAGAAGTCGCCCATGCGATAGAACATCAACTGATCAGGGTGCTGGTTTTTCAAGCGCCAGTACTGCTGCATCATCGGGGTGTGGGAGGACAGATCGGAGGTGTTTTTACTCATTGGATAGTTAGCAAATTCGTTGAAAGTGATGGGGCAAAGGGGGCGCTTGGCCCAGCATTTTTTGCAATGGGCGCAAGGTTAACACGCGAGGTCGGGGCTTCGCAGTTCACAAACGGTCAGGTCAAATTCGCCGCTCGATGCATAAAATATGCAAATTAGCATTTGCCAAGCATCAAAACTGCCTGCACTATCCGCGTTATGCAAAAACGCAACGTTTCTATCGTCTTAAGAGAGCTGCTGGACCGCGACCGGATCTCCCCCACGGAGCTTCACCGGCGTACCGGCGTGCCTCAATCCACGCTGTCCCGGATCCTCAGCGGCAAGATCGTTGACCCGTCTGACAAGCACATCTCGCGCATCGCAGATTACTTCCAGGTCAGCACCGACCAGCTGCGCGGGCGCGCGGCGCTGGTGCCGGCGCGGTCGGAAGAGCGCGACCCGATGCATTCGGAACTCAAGGACATAAGCCTGTGGGACGACGACACCCCCGTTAATGATGACGAGGTGTCGATCCCCTTTCTGCGCGAGGTTGAATTGGCTGCTGGATCAGGAAGATTCGTCATCGAGGAAAGCGAGAAGGCCAGCCTGCGTTTTGGCAAGCGCAGCCTGCGGCACAACGGTGTGCAGTTCGACCAGGCCAAGTGCGTGACGGTGCGCGGCAACAGCATGTTGCCGGTACTGCGTGATGGTGCGACGGTGGGCGTCAACGCCGGCAAGTGCGGGATCGGCGACATCGTCGATGGCGACTTGTATGCCATCAACCACAACGGCCAACTGCGGGTGAAACAGCTCTACCGCCTGCCTTCCGGGATTCGCCTGCGCAGCTTCAACCGCGATGAACACCCGGACGAGGACTACAGCTTCCAGGACATCCAGGATGAACAGATCAGCATCCTCGGTCACGTCTTCTGGTGGGGCATGTACGCCCGCTAACCCCTCCGCGTAGGACAAAGCCCGCCAATGAGCGGGCTTTTTTTCGCCTGTGCAAAACCACCAAACCCCATGCCTGCAAGGCGATGAATGCATGCGTGCATATCTATCGCAAAAATAAATGCATTTGTGCATTGACTGTATATGCATACATGCATATTCTCCATTTCAAGCCAGCCAAGAAGGTCTGGTGGAGGCGGCAAGGATGCTGCCAGGGAAGACAAGGACGTTACGCAACACCGGCAAGGACGCCATCGAAGCGATGGCAGGGATGCCAGGCAACACCGGCAAGGATGCCGACGCTCTTTAGTTTCAAACCGCTTCAAGAACAGGCAGCGATGAACCGGCCTTAATGGTTCAGAGGGTTGGCAACTGGCCCGGGTGTGCAGCGTAAAGCACCAGAAGCAGTTATCCGGCAGACAGGGATCGTGGTCGGAAAAACATTGAGGAAAGGTCCGTACCGCGCCAGTAGCGCCGAAAGACCGAGGAAATCATTACTGAAAAGCCCGGGCAACCGGGCTTTTTGGAATGCCTACCTATAAATGGAATTACCCAAAACCCGGCACTGCGCCGGTAATGCTCAGCCAGGAGGCGTGACATGACAAACGAGCAGCAGGCGTTAGCGGAAATGCCTATCTGGCTGGTGATCGTATTGGCCCTGATCGGCGGTGTATCCGGAGAAATGTGGCGCGCCGACAAGGAAGGCGCCCGTGGTTGGTCGCTGTTGCGGCGCCTGGCCCTGCGTTCCGGGGCCTGCATGGTGTGCGGGGTATCAGCCCTGATGCTGTGCTACGCCGCCGGCATGTCGATCTGGACGGCCGGCGCCATTGGTTGCCTGACCGCCATGGCCGGTGCAGACGTGGCCATCGGCCTTTATGAACGGTGGGCCGCCAAGCGGATTGGCGTCAACGAAGGCACCCGTCAGGACCCGCAGTAACCGTTGCAAGGACGCTACTTAAATGACCCTCATCGAAAAACCTTCCCAACTCCCTCAAGCCATCAGCGAGGCGCTGCATATTGCCTTTCCGGACCTGAAGGTCGGCAATCACCAGGATTTTCAGGGCGCCGGGGATAACACCGGCGTATTGATCACGGTTGAAGGCAATGGCCCGGGCATCCGCTCCCGTGAAGGGCGCAAGGCCCATGCCCTGGGGATTTCACTCAAGGCCATGGTCGCTCCGGGTGCATTGCCCTTTGATGCCTGTGACCTGGCCAGTCGACTGATGGACCTGGTGCTGGACAACCGCTGGAACCTGCCGCAGGCGCAGTGCGACCTGCCGACCAACATAGTCGCCGCGCCCTCAATACGCACTCCCGCCGAAACGGACTACGACACCTGGACCGTCACCTTCACCCAAACCCTCTATATCGGACCGCCGTTGCTCAACGACCCCACAGGCAAACCGCTGTTCGCCTGCACCTGGGAAGTCTCGAACATCGACGACCCCGACCAATACAAACCACTGGCGGAGTAACCCATGTTTGACGCGCTGTTACGCATGCAACTGGGGCCAATCATCGAGCGCCTGGCTGAAATGGAAGCCCAGCTCGAAGACCTCTATCGACGCGCCGAAAGTTTCTGCCGCATCGGCGTGTGCCAGGAGGTCGATGCCGCCAGCAACACCTGTAAGGTCAGCCACGGCGACTTGCTCACGCCGGCGATCCGGTTTTTCAACCCCAGCGCCGGTGCGCAGACCGAAACCCGCATCCCTTCGGTGGGCGAGCAATGCGTGTTGCTCAACTACGGCGGCGGCGAGGGCGGGGCGCAATCGGTGGCCTTGTTCGGCTTGAACAGTGATCGTTTTCCGCCGGTTTCCAGCGTTCCGACGCTGACCCGGCGGCGCCATCAGGACGGCACCCAAAGCGACTACGACGACGCCAGCCACACCTTCAACTGGGTCAATGGCCCCACCACGTTCATCGGTTCCCGCGAGCAGGTCGATCTCAAGGTCGGCGCCGCCAGCCTGACGATGAGCGGCCAGAGCATCACGCTGCAAGTCGGCGGCACCAGCCTGTTGCTGGATGCCGGCGGTGCGCACTTCAGCGGCCCGGTGGTGGACCACCAGGGCCGGGTCATCAGCCCCAGATAAGGACATCCCATGATTGGAATCGATCGGAACACCGGGGCGGCCGTCGATGACTGGCTGCAATTCGTACAGCGCGCCACCCGAGCGCTGACCACGCCCTTGGGCACCCGCCAGAAGCGCCCGCTGTACGGCTCAATGATCCCGCAACTGCTCGGGCAAAACCTCGGCGACGACCTGCTGATTCTCGCCCAAAGCCATGCCGCCCAAGCGTTCTACAACCCACAGAACGGCATCGCCGACTTCGAGCCGCAAGTCATCGTCGCCAACCGCCAGGGCGCCGGCCTGTTGTTGCGCTTCGCCGGCACCTGGAAAAACCGCAAACAAACCTTCGAGGTGGTGACATGAGCATGCTGATACCCGGCCAGAACCAGTTGGCCGAGCCGGCGATCATTGCCGTTGACGAGTTCGAACCGCTGTTGGCGGAGTTCAAGGCGTTTGTGGTTGATTACGTCGCTGGCCGAGCGCCGGAAAATGCGGCCAAGCTCAAGGTCAGCCTGGAGAACGAGAGCGAGTTGCTGACGTTGGCGTTGGAAGCCTTCTGCGTTCGCTTGCAAACCCACGAGCGCAAATACAACGCCCGCATCAAGCAGATGCTGGCGTGGTGGGCCACCGGCAGCAACCTCGACGCACGCCTTGCCGATATGGGCCTGGAGCGTCAAGTGCTCGACCCTGGTGACCCGGCGGCTTTCCCTCCAGTGCCGCCGACGCTGGAGAGCGACGATGACGCCCGACTGCGTTACTACCTCGCGCCCCATGCTCCAGCGGCAGGGTCGCGCATGCAGTATCGCCGGGAGGTTTTCACCCTGGGTGAGCGTCCATCGGTGAAAGTGCAAAGTGCTACGCCCGGTGTGGTGACGGTCACTTATACCTTCGACCCGGACGGCTACGCGGCACGGGTCAAGGATGGCAACGGCCGTCGCACCGCGCCGGGTGAAGTGATGGTGACGGTCTTGGCCCGAGACGGAGATGGCACGCCACCTGCTGATCTGCTCGACGGTGTACGCCGGCATTTCGCCCGGCCTGATGTGCGGCCGGAAACGGATCTCGTCACGGTGCAGGCGGCTCAGATCCTGCGCTACAAAATTCGCGTGGTGGCGAAGATCAACGCCGGCCCGGATTCCGGGCTGACCCAAGTGGCCGCGCAACAACTGCTGCAAACCTACGCCGAGTCTTGTCATCGCCTGGAAGGGCGGGTGGACCCGAGCTGGATCGACTACGCCATCCACTCGGCGGGCGCTGCGCAACTGCAAATCCTTGAGCCGCTGGAGCCGATCGTCACCACGGCGTTTCAGGCGCCGTATTGCACGGGTGCCGAGGTGGAGGTGCGCACGCTATGACTGAGCCAAAAGGCAGTTTGCTGCCTGCCAACAGTTCTCCGTTGGAGAAGGCGCTGGACATGGGTTTCGGGCAGTTGCTCGACCGGGTTACTCCACCGTTCCCTGAACTGATGGATCCGGCTCGAACGCCAGTGGCGTTTTTGCCCTACCTGGCGGCGGATCGGGCGGTCAACGAATGGAGCGCCACTGCCCCCGAAGCTGAAAAGCGCTTGACGGTCAAACTCGCCTGGCCCACTGCCCGGCAAGCGGGCACTCGCCAAGCGCTGGAAAATGCGGCCAAGGGTTTGCAATTGGCACCGGAGGTTCGCGCCTGGTACGAACAGACGCCGCCCGGCGAGCCCTACAGCTTCTCCGTGCGGGCTTACACCGAGCTGCCCTACAGCGAAGAAATTGACGCCCGTCTAGACCGTCGCCTGTCCGATGCCAAAAGCGAGCGCGACATGCTCTCGATCTCCGTGGGCTTGAGCGCGTTCGGTGGCCACAGCATCGGCGCCGCCACCGTGTGCGGCGAGCTGACCACGATTTACCCGCTGGTGCTTGCCGGGCTCGAGGCGTCTGGCAGGGCCTTCATGGCCGCCGGCCTCTACACCGTCGAAACCACCACCCTTTATCCACAGGAGTCCTAAATGGCTGACTACTACACCCTGCTTACCAATGCGGGGATCGCCTACGAAACAGCCTGCAAGGCTGCTGGCGTGCCGATCAAACTTGCGCAAATTTCAGTTGGTGATGGAAATGGGGCGGTCTACAACCCGGATGCCACAGCCAAAGCGCTGAAGCGTGAAGTCTGGCGCGGGCCGCTGAATGCGTTGTTCCAGGATGAGAAAAATCCGAGTTGGTTGCTGGCTGAAGTGACTATTCCGGCTGAGGTCGGTGGTTGGTATGTACGTGAAGCCGGGCTTTGGACGGACACGGGAATTCTTTATGCGATCGTGAAATATCCGGAATCTTTCAAACCGGTGTTGGCAACGTCAGGGACGGGGAAAGAGTTTTATATTCGGTCGATTTTCGAGACTAGTAATGCCTCACAAGTAGCACTGACGATTGACGATACGGTCGTAAAGGCTACACGGAAATGGGTATTCGGCTATGTGGCGGATGAGCTGGAAAAGCTTGATGGCAAGCAGTCGGTGCGCGTTGTCACGAACGTCAATATTGGGTTGAGTGGTGCACAGCCGGTTGACGGAGTTGCTGTTGTGGCGGGTGATCGCGTTGGGGTTGTTCGCCAAACTGCAGCAAAGGAAAATGGTATTTACATCGTCGCCAACGGTCCGTGGATTCGGGCTGTTGACGCAAATTCCAGTCAGAAGGTGACGCCAGGCCTGAGTTTTTTTGTCGAGGAAGGCGAGGCTAACGCGGGCTCGACTTGGCAGTTGATCACGAAAGCACCAGTCGTCTTAGGTACCACAGCGCTTGTGTTTGAGAGGGCCGTAGGGCGCACAGGTGTGGTACCCGGGGCTTACGGTGTTTTGACTGTTGATAAGAACGGTCGTGTTACTAGTGGTGCAAACCCCAAGACCCTTGCCGAAAATGGAATTACCGATGGTGCAACAAAGTCGGAGCTTGCTGACGCAGTTATTAAGTTATTGCCCAAGACTGACGGTGCAACTAAGGCAGAACTTTCCACTGCGGTCAATGCGCTGGTGCCCAAGACGGGCGCTGTAATGTCAGGAACCGTGACGCTGTTAACTGACTTGGAGGACTCCCCGCAAATCGGATTTAGTACACCAAGTACAACCGTATATATTGATGTCGTTAATAAAAGCCTAAGGGCTTATGGAGTTTGTGATGGAGCTAATTACACTCCGTTTCTTTTCAATCTCCCTACAGCAACTGCCTATGCATTTGGTAGTTTGATATGGACTGCAGCTAATTTTAATCCAGCTTCCCTCGCAACCGCCGCGAGCGCATTTGGCGTTGGTCAGACCTGGCAGGATGTAAAGGCATCACGGGCACCAAGCACCACCTACACCAATACTACGGGTCGCCCGATTCAGGTGAATATTTCAAGCGTAGATGCTAATCCGCGCTCACTGATTGTGAGCGGTGTTGTTGCTGCATACACAGGATCGGCCTACGGAGGGAATTATTTCATGTCGGTAGTAGTGCCAAATGGTAGCTCGTATTCCTACGTAGGCACATTCTCCAATTGGGCGGAGTTGCGTTAATGAAGTATTACAAAGATAAAGTCGGCAATATTTACGCCTTCGAGTCTGACGGTTCACAAGATGCGTTCATTGCTCCAGACCTCACCTTGCTCGACGCTGCAGGCTTGGCTGCCGCGCGTGCAGCTCAAGCGGCGGTCAACGCTCCAACGCCTGAGCAGGTTCTGGCTGCCGCAAATACTCGGCGAGACAGCTTGCTCGCAGTAGCTGCTTTGCGTATTGCGCCATTGCAATACGCAGTCGACCTGAACACCGCGACCGATGCAGAGACGAAGAACCTCATGACTTGGAAGCAGTACAGCGTTGATATCAATCGAGTGTCCGAGCAGATAGGTTTCCCTTTGACAATTGCGTGGCCTGTGCAGCCGTCTTGACTCTACTAAGAAAGTCGGTGCCAAACCGTTCACGAAGGTTTCGCTCCTGAACTTCAGCCTTTAAATACTTCCTGATAACCCTCGGCCGCTTTGCGGCTTTTTTTGTGCCCGGAGAATGACTCAATGGCCATACGCAAAAATTATACCGTACTGATTCCCTACCCCACCGGCGCCGGCCATTGGTCCACCGCAGGCGAAGAACTCGACCTGCTGGACGTCGAAGCCTCCGCCCTGCGCACCGCTGGCCGCCTGGAACTCACCAGCGTCCTCAACTCCACTCCGGCCAAAAAGGCCACCACCAAGAAGGCTGAATAACCATGGCTGAGGTTTTGAACTTCGAGCACAACGGCATCACTGTGAATGCCACCGAATCCCCCGAGGCCATGGGTGGCCTTGGCGATAACGTGATCGGCCTGGTGGGCACCGCGCCCAACGCCCATGCGTCGATCCCGAAAAACGCCCCGTTCCGCATCAACAGCTTCACCACCCAGGCGCTGCTGGACCCGACTGGCGCTGAAACCGGCACGCTGTTCCATGCCGTGTACCAGATCCTCAAAGTGGTCAAGGTGCCGGTCTACGTGGTGATCGTCGACGAGGGCACCACCCCGGCCGATACCCTCAATAACGTAATCGGCGGTGAAGAGCCGGTTACCGGCCGCAAACTGGGCCTCGCGGCCCTGGCCAGCGTCCCCGAAGACCTGACCATCATCGGTGCTCCAGGCTTCACCGGCACCAAGGCCGTGGCCGGCGAATTCGCCTCCTTCGGCAAGCGCATCAAGGCCCGTGTGGTACTGGATGGCAAGGACGCAACCGTCGCCGATCAAGTGACCTACAGCGGCGAACTGGGCGGTGCCGACCTCGGCTTCGACCGTTGCCTGCTGGTGCACAACATGCCGTCGGTGTATTCCAAGGCCGCGAAGAAAAACGTGTTCCTGGCGCCGTCGTCCCTGGCCATCGCTGCACTGGCCAAGGTCAAGCAGTGGGAAAGCCCGGGCAATCAGGTGACGTTCGCCGAGGACGTTTCCCGCGTCGTCGAGTACAACATCCTCGACACCTCCACCGAAGGCGACCTGCTTAACCGCTACGGCGTGAGCTACTACGCCCGCACCATCCTCGGCGGTTTTTCGCTGCTGGGTAACCGTTCCATTACCGGCAAGTTCATCAGCTACGTCGGCCTGGAAGATGCGATCAGCCGCAAGCTGGTCAAGGCCGGCCAGAAAGCCATGGCCAAGAACCTGACCAAGTCGTTCATGGACCAGGAGGTGAAACGTATCAACGACTGGCTGCAAACCCTGGTGGCTGACGAAACCATCCCCGGCGGCAGCGTGTACCTGCACCCGGAATTGAACAGTGTCGAGAAGTACAAGAACGGCACCTGGTTCATCGTCATCGACTACGGCCGCTACGCGCCGAACGAACACATGATTTATCAACTCAACGCCCGCGATGAAATCATCGAGCAGTTCCTGGAGGACGTTCTCTAATGTTTACCAACCGTGTAAGACAGGCCATTGCGGCCACCCTTCAGGGCTTGCCGTTGTCGGCTACCGTCAATTCCTTCACCCCGCCGAAGATTGACTTCGATATGGAGCTCATGACCGGCGGGCGCTTTATCGCCGAGGAAATGGCCAAGAGCGCCAAAGCGCTCAACGCCACATTGGAGCTGCAAGGCGCAGGTCCGGAAATCATGCTTGCCCTGGGCGTGCGCCTGGGCGACGACATTTTGCTGAACGTGCGCGAAGCCGGCCAGGACCAGGATGGCAAGACTTACTTCACCTACCACACCATCGGCGGCAAGCTGAAGACTCTGACCGAGGCACCGGTGAAGATGGGCGATAAACCCACCATCACCCTGGAGTTCTCCTGCCGCACCTACAACCGCCTGGAAAACGGCATCCCGGTAATCGACATCGACGTACGCACCCAGAAGTTCGTGCTCAACGGCGTCGACATCCTCGGCGATGCCCGCCGCGCGGTGCTGATGCCGTAAGGGCCTTGCGATTTCTGTAGGCGCTGGCTTGCCTGCGATGCAGGCGACTCGGTGTATCAGTTGCACCGAGGCGATGCCATCGCGGGCAAAGCCCGGCTCCCACAGTGATCGCGTTCGCCCCGAGAGGTGCGGTGCTTTTCAACAACGTTTGACCAAGGAATTGACTCATGGCCTGGATGCCTCCGCTGCACATCCTGCTGTCGCCGATCACCGCCGATACCGGCGCGACAATCGAGCAGGTGCAACTCAAGCCGCTGTACTACGCCGCGCAAAAAGACGCGCTGGCCCGGGCCGGTGACGACGAGGACGACCAGTTTTTCGAACTGGCGAAACTCGCCACCGGCCTGTCGGAAAAAGAGCTCGACCAGCTCAAACGTCCGGACTACGTGAGCATCGCGCAATACGTACATGACATGTCGACCCGCCCGGCTTCGTTCTTCCTGGACGAATCCCGCACGCCTGGTGACTCAACCATCTCCGAACAGGTGAAGCTGCTGCTGCCGCTGAACGCAGCGGGCCGAACCCTGACCGATGTGACCCTGGAAATGCCTGCCCTGCGCGCTACCAAAGTGATGAAAAAACTCACCACGGCCAAGGAACGCGCCGAGTTCATCACTGCCCATTGTTCCGGGCTGATGATCCCCGACCTAGCGGGCCTTACCGTGCCCGACTGGACGGAACTGCAGGGGCGCATCGACGATTTTTTAAACAAACCGGCGGACTTCTTTCGGAGCGCGACATCGAAGTAATTCTCGACATCGTGCCGCTCATTTACTCGGTAAATGAAGCGGAAATCCTGGACTGGGACGCCGGAAAAGCATTGCGCCGCTACGACATCGCGATCACTCGCCTTGGCGTCAAACAGGAGTAGAGCGGATGGCAGACAGTAAATTTGGATTGAAGTCGCTCATCGCCAGGGATGGCCAGGCGACTTACGGCTCGCTTGAAACGGCCGGGGCAGGCGCCAGCATCCAGCCCATTGCGCCGATGCTGGCTGGCCCGTCCTTGCTTGATGCCTTACCCAAGGACATGCCGGGCCTTCAACTGGCAAATGTCGGTGTGCAACTGGCGCAACTGGTCACGGGGCAGGCCCGGCTCATTGACACGTTGGAGAGGTTCAACGGCTCATTGCTGGATGTGATGAGGGCCCTGCAGGCCGGCAAAGGCAATAGCACGAGCGGCGCCTCATCCGATCCAGCCCAACCCTCGCAGGCGCTGGAAACGGCGATGACCGACCTGCATGAAGTGGTGGGGTTTGCCGGGCGTGAACGCACACAACTGCGCGAGGCCAACCTGGCCATGGCGTCCGACCCACTGGTTGCCGCGAGTGGCGCAGGTGCTGTCGATCTGGCCAGGGTCGAGCAGGTAGGTGCCCGGTCCGGTGTAGGCAAGGACCTTGAAACTCGCCAGGCTGATTTGCTGCAGTTCGCCCGCGATTCCGCGATCATCGCCGCGGCCTTTCAGACCGATATCAAGACGGCCGGCGAGATGATGGGCGGCTGGCGTGGGTCGATGAAGTTGGATCGCCCGCAGGCGCTGGATCTGGCTGACGCCACCAACGTGCTGGGCTCCCACGCTTCGCTCAAGGCCGATGCGGTGGATATCGGTACGATTGTGCGTCAGAGCACGGCCGCGAGAATGTCGGGCATGCGCCCCGAACAGGTCGCGGCGTTCTCGGCGGCGTTGCTCACGGCCGGTAACAACCGGGCGTCTGCCGGGCTTGCGGTGGAAAAAGTCGGCGCCGCGCTGGCCAAGGGTGATGGTGCCTCCGAGGGGCAGCGCGCTGCCTGGGCAGAGCTCAAGCTTGACCCGAAGGTGCTTGCGGCAGGCATGAAGCAGGACGCACCGCACACAGTGCTGACGGTCCTCGAAGCGCTCAAGGCGCAGCCCCAGGAAAGGCAGGCGGCACTGGCCACTCAGTTGTTCGACGGTAACCGCTCGATTCTGAGCCTGGTGCCGGTGATCGACACGGTGAAGCAGGCCTTCACGGCGGTGGCCGACAAGTCGACTTACGCGACTTCGGCTCTGGGCGACCAGGGCTCGGTCATGCGTTCGGCTACCGGCCGGGCAGACTCCACCAAAGCCCATGAACAGGCCTTCCAGGCCAGTACCACCCGCCTGGAGACAGCCTCCGATACGGCAATTGCACCCCTGAAAAATGGCGCGCTGACGGTGCTGACCTCTGTGGTCAACGGCTTGGGATGGCTGGCTGAATCGCTGCCCAAAGCCACGGCCGCCCTCGCATTGGCCGCCGTGGTGATGGTACCGCTGGCGAAGAAGCTCGGCGGTACTGTCGTGGACAAGGTCTTTGACAAGGTCGCCGGGAAAGTTCTTGGCGAGGATGGCGCACCCCGCGATGCAGGCGGCAACAAGTCCAACCCGTCCGGGAGCAAAGGGACGTCACAAGGCAGCGACACACGCCAGGCCGACCGCACTCCAGGCAAAAACTCAGGCCCAGATGCGCCTACGAAAACCGACAGAGCCAGCCGAATCGCGAAGCGAGGATCGTTGGCGGTGGTGGTGGCGGACGCTGGTGTCAATCTCATCAAAGGTGCGAACAACGGCACTCTGAAAGAGTCCGTTGGCGCCAGTGTGGGGTCGATAGGCGGTGGTATCGCGGGCGGTTTGGCCGGCGAGGTAGCAGGGCTGGCCATTGGGCGTGCCGTTGGCACGCTCGCAGGGGCGGCGCTGGGTTCGATTATTCCGGGCGCCGGCACATTGTTGGGCGGTGTGATCGGCGGCTTTGCCGGTGGTGCAATTGGCAAGGTGGTGGGCGGTGTTGTCGGCACTTTCGTCGGCAGCGACGTCGGTGCCAGCCTCGGCGAGAAAGTCATGAGCAGCGACGACCGTCTCCCGCCACCCGAACAGGTCAGCCAAAGCCTTCCCAACGCTCAAACAGACAACCGCCAAATCAACTTCGCCCCGCAGATCAACATCACCGCCCCCGAGCAGGCCAGTTACCAAGCGCTGGCGGCGCTCGTCGTGCAACAGATCGAGGCGCAGTTCACGCCGCTCTCGATGGATAACCTGCTGGCGACGCGACGCGACGCGGCACTCACCGATGGAGCAGTCTGATGCGACAACAAATGGTGTTGGGCAGCTTTATTTTCGGGCTGTCGCGCGGGTTTGCCTACGCGACCCTCGACCGTAAGAGTAGCGGTGGCTGGGTCGCGCTGGACATCATTGCCGGCAAACCCAAGTCCAGCCAGACCGGCCAGCCCCTCGAAACATTGACCTTTGGCGGCAAGGCGGCGCGTGGCATTGGTATGGCCAGGCTCGACGAGCTGCGCGACTTGCAGGTCTTGCGTACACCGCTGCCGTTAGTGGACGGGATTGGCCGTAACTGGGGGCTGTGGACGATCAAGTCGGTGGACGAGAAACAAGCCAACGTGATCGACGACGGCACGGCCATGCTGATCAATTGGACGTTGGTACTGGAGGAATTCGTCAATGCGTAGAGTCCGAAGTATTGCCGGTGACTCAGTCAACCTGCTGCTCTACCGCGAACTGGGTCGTAGTGACGACGCCGCTGAGGAAGCACTGTGGCACCTCAACCCGGACCTCGCGGAACACGGGGCGGTATTGCCGGCCGGCATCGGTGTGATCGTGCCGGAACTGGGCGCGCGCCCTGTCGCAAAAAAGCCGGTTTCGGTTTGGGATTAAGGAGGAACCATGGCACTTGGATTCACACCGATGGTGGAAATTTATGGGATCAATGCCGCGCTGCTCAACGAGCGATTATTGGAGTGGGAACACACCGATGCCGCAGGCTTCGTATCCGACCAGCTAAAGCTGACCCTTGATATCGAAGGGCTTGAGGGCTTGCCCCGCATGGGTGGAAGGATCGGCCTGCGGGTCGGTTACCTCGAGACTGGCCTGGAGGACAAGGGGCTGTTCAAGATTACCCAACGCACCCCATACCTGTTCCCCATGCGCCTGGTGCTGGTGGCCACGGCAGCGCCGTTCGACCACGACGAATTCAAACAGCGCCGCACAGCCAGCCATGGGCCGACCACCCTGGGCGCACTGTTCCGCCAACTGACCACACGTTATGGATTCTCACCCAGGGTCGCCCCGGATCTGGACGCTGAAAAGATCGCTCACATCGACCAGACCAACGAAAGCGACATGAGCTTTCTGACCCGGCTTGCCAAGCGTTTTGATGCGGTGGCCAAGCCTGTCGACGAACTGTACGTGTTGGGCCGTAAAGGCCAGCTCACCTCGTTGTCGGGCAAGCCGCTGCAAGAAGTGCGGCTGTCGGTCACCCGCGATAACCGTCCGGGCGACCACGCGTTTATCAGCGCCAGTTTTACCGAGACCAGCCGGGCCAAGTTCGAAGGGGCCAAGGCGTCCTGGTGGGATGCCGCTACTTGCAAGAAACGTGAGGTGGAGGTGGGTGGCGCGCCGTTCAAAGTGCTTGCCCAGCGCTACCAGAGCGAAGACGAAGCCAGGACAGCGGCCGAGGGCGAGATGCGCCGGGTTGGCCGTGAAGGCCTGCAGATCAATGTGATATGCCCCGGCAACCCGGCGCTCCAGGCCGAAGGGCTGCTGATGCTGGATGAAACCTGGCCCGGCTTCATGCAGGGGCGCTGGTCCATCGACACGCTGACGGCCATCGGCAAACGCAAGGAAAGCTACCGATGCACGATCAAGGCGACCGGGCTGTCATCACCTGAATGACGCGCCCGATCGGTCCCCTCTACCCACCCGCTTCGGCGGGTTTTTTATTGCCTGGTGAGGCGCCATGAAGATCACCCCTCTGGTCAGTCACCTGCGGGATCGCTGCCCATCGTTCAACCAACACATCCGCGCCGGCCTCGACCTCGACGCGCTGCAAAACCTGCCAGTGCTTGACGCGCCCCAGGCGGTCGTCACGCCGATCTGCGACAAGGCCAGCCCTAACACTACGCAAAACAGCAGCCGCCAAACCCTGCGCGAGCATTTTGGCGTGGTGCTGGTGCTGGATCTGCCGGAAGGCCAGCACGCCCAGGCGATGGACCAACTGCATGCCCTGCGCGCCGAGGTCTGGCGGGCGCTGGTGGGCTACAAGCCCGAAGGGTTCTACGAGCCTATCCAGTACGACGGCGGCGAATGGCTGTTGCTTAGCAAGGTTCGCGGGTTGTACCGGCTGCGGTTTTTTCTTGAGAGCCAGTTGGGACGCAACCTCAGCACACAGCCAGCGGAAACCTGGCTCGAGCTTGAGCTGGACGCTCTGCCGTCCTTCAACGGGGTGACGGTGCGGGTCGATGCCATCGACCCGGCCGACCCCAATCTGCAACACCCAGGCCCCGACGGGCGCCTGGAAATGACCTTTTCTGCCGAGGTAAAACCATGAGCAAACGCATCACCGTACTGCCGGTTTCCGGCCGTGCCGTACCTGACCCGGAGGCGGGCGATCTGCTGCCGGCCGAAGGTCGCGAAGTCCCGGACAACGCCTGGTGGCGTCGACGTCTGGCCGATGGCGACATCACCACCAAAGCCGTCAAGGCGGCAAAACCACAGGGAGCCAAATAATGGCGATTGGATTCAGTCATATTCCGGCGGACATTCGTGTGCCGCTGTTCTACGCCGAGATGGACAATTCGGCGGCCAATAGCGCGTCGTCGGCCTTGCGCCGGCTGATCGTGGCTCAGGTCAACGACAACGTCACCAGCCCGGAAATCGGCAGCCTGGTGCTGGTGTCGAGCGCGGCGATGGCCAAGCGTATCGGCGGCCAGGGTTCGATGCTGGCGTCGATGTACGAGACGTTCCGCAAGAGTGACCCGGTGGGCGAGATCTGGTGCCTGCCGCTGCACAGCACCGAAGGCAGTGCGGCCAAGGCCGATCTCACGCTGAGCGGTGCCGCCACCCAGGGTGGTGTTCTCAGCCTGTACGTCGGCGGCACCCGGGTTCAAGCGACCGTGATCAATGGCGCCACGGCGGCCGTTGCCGCCACCGCCCTGGCGCTGAAAATCAACGCCAGCGCCGACCTGCCGGTCAGTGCGGTAGCCGCCGAAGGCACCGTCACCCTGACCGCCAAATGGACCGGTGAGAGTGGTAACGACATCAGCCTGCAGCTCAACCGTTTGGGCCAGAGCAACGGCGAGCAAATTCCCGACGGCCTGACCGCCGTCCTCGGCAAAATGGCGGCGGGCGCCGGTGTACCGGACCAACTCGCAGCGCTGGCGGCACTGGGCGACGAGCCGTTTGAATTCATCTGCATGCCCTGGGCCGACACCACCAGCCTCAACGCCTGGCAAGCGGTGATGGATGACAACGGCGGTCGCTGGTCCTGGGCCAAGCAATTGTTCGGCCACGTCTACACGGCCAAGCGCGGCACCATCGGTACCCTGGTGGCCGCCGGGCAAGGGCGTAACGACCAGCACGTGACCATCCAGGCCATGGAGCCGGGTGTGCCGCAACCGTTCTGGGTTCAGGCAGCGGCATTGGCCGCGCGCACCGCGGTGTTTATCTCCGCCGACGCCAGCCGTCCGACCCAAAGTGGCAGCCTGCCAGGCCTCGACCCGGCCGACGCCAGCGAGCGTTTCACCCTGACCGAGCGCCAATCGCTGCTCAACTACGGCATCGCCACGGCTTACTACGAAGGCGGCTACGTGCGCATTCAGCGGGCGATCACCACCTACCAGAAGAACGCCTTCGGCCAGGCGGACAACTCCTACCTGGACAGCGAAACCCTGCACCAGTCGGCCTTTATCGTGCGCCGCCTGCAAAGCGTGATCACCAGCAAGTACGGGCGCCACAAACTCGCGGCGGACGGCACGCGCTTTGGCGCCGGCCAGCCGATCGTGACCCCGAGCACTATTCGCGGTGAGCTGATCGCCCAGTACGCCAAGCTGGAACTGGAAGGCCATGTGGAGAACGCCGAACTGTTCGCCGAGCACCTGATTGTCGAGCGTGACAGCCAGGACCCAAGCCGGGTCAACGTGCTGTTCCCGCCCGATTACGTCAATGGGCTGCGGGTGTTTGCGCTGCTCAACCAGTTCCGTTTGCAGTACGACGCGGCGGTGTAACCCCCGCGCTTTTCGCAACTGATTCCAGCCCGCCGCGTGCGGGCTTATTTTTGGGAGAAACATCATGGGTCAACTGATTGCGGGCACCTGCTACGTCAAAGTGGACGGCGCTCAACTGACCATCAACGGCGGCTGCGAAGCACCGTTGATGGCCGTCAAACGGGAAACTGTGGTGCCGGGTTTCTATAAGGAAACCGACATCACCCCGTCCTTCAAAGTCACCGCACTGCACACGCCGGACTTTCCGCTCAAGCAGCTGATCGCGGGCACCGACATGACCGTCACCTGCGAATTCAACAACGGCAAAGTCTACGTGCTGGCCGGTGCCTACCTGGTGGAAGAACCGGTGGCCAAGGGCGACGATGCCGTGATCGAGCTGAAATTCGAAGGCATCAAGGGGACCTGGCAATGAGCGATACGGTGAAGCTGCAAGTGGCCATCGAGGCCCACGGCGAGCCACTGGCCGAACTCACCCTGCGCCGCCCGACGGTGCAGGAAGTGCGGGCGATCAAGGCGCTGCCGTACAAGATCGACAAGGGCGAAGACGTGAGTCTGGACCTCGACGTGGCCGCCAAGTACATCGCGGTGTGCGCGGGTATTCCGCCGTCGTCGGTCAACCAGCTCGACCTGGTGGACTTCAACGCGCTGAGCTGGGCCGTCGCCGGTTTTTTCATGAGTGCGGCGCAGGCTCCGTCGCCGAGCTGATTGCGGTGGCCTATGACCTGGCCTGGTTCTGGAAGGTTGACCCCGAACAGATGCTGGCCAGGCCTTTGGATACGCTCCGGGAATCCCTGGAGCATGCGCAACGGATCAATGCGATGCAGCAGGTGCAGTGATGGCAGAAGCTCAGAAAGTAGAAAGTACCGCCGTGCGCCTGACCGGCATCGACCAGCTGTCGCCCAAGCTTGCTGCGTTGCAGGCCACCGTCGGGCGCTTCCGGCAGAACCTGGAACAGACCGGCCTCGGCAAGCTGGACATCGCTGGTTTGGTGAAAGGCGGTGGGCTGGCGGCGCCGTTTGTCAGCGGTATCAAATCGGCGTTGGCGTTCAAGGCTGAGGTCGGCGGGGTGAGTGCCGCCGTGGGGCAGGGCGTTACCGAAGCGGCGGCGCAGGGGATGAAGGATTTCAACGCGTCGCTGGACAAGGTCTCGGTGGCTTTTGGTACTGCACTGTTGCCGGCCGTCACGGCGGTGGTGGTCGGGCTGGAGCCGTTGCTGGCGTCGGTGGCCCAGGTGCTCACTGAAAATCCGCAACTGGTGCAGGGCCTGGCTGCCGGCGCGGTGGCGTTTACCGCGATACAGGCGGCCGTCACCGGCGTGTCTCAGGCACTGGGCTTGATGCAACTGGTGCTCAGCGCCAATCCGATTGTGCTGGTTGCCGTCGGCATTGCGGTGGCCGCGGGATTGATCGTCGCCAACTGGAAGCCGATATCGGCGTTTTTTGTCGGGCTTGGCGAGCGCGTGATGTCGGCGATTGGAACCCTGGGCGAGTTTTTTCAGACGGTCTTTGCGTTTCGTCCGCTGGAACAACTGATGCGCCTGTGGGGGCCGATCAGCGGTTTTTTTGCGGGGCTGTGGACGTCGCTGAAGGTGGCGGCGCAGCCGGTGATCGGCTTTTTCAAGACGCTGTTTTCCTGGTCGCCGATCGGGTTGGTCGTCGATAACTGGACGCCGTTGAGCGGTTTTTTTGCCGCGCTTTGGGACTTGCTCAAGGCGCTCAGCGTGCCGGTAGTCGAGTTCATGAAAAGCCTGTTCAGTTGGTCACCCTTGGGGCAAATCATTGCCAACTGGGGCGTGATCAGCGGGGTGTTTACGGCGATCTGGAGTGACTTCAAGCTCACCGCGCTGGCGGCCTTCACCGTCGTCAGCAGTTACTTCGACTGGTCACCCCTGGACAAGATCTCTGCCGTCTGGGGCACCGTCACCGGTGCATTTGCCTCGATCTGGAGCGATATCAAGTTGCAGGCCCAGGATGCCTTTGTGGTGTTGAGTGGCCTGTTCGACGATTGGCATCCGATGGAACAGCTCGAAGCCCTGTGGGCGCCGGTACTGAGTTGGTTCACCGAGTTGTCGGAGAAGTTTGCGGTGATCACCGCGCCGATTCGCAAGCTGTTTGATGGTGGGCTGGGTGAAGCGATCAACCGGGCTACCGGCAGTGTGGTGGAGTTGACCACCGAGCAGCAGGCGCGCAATGCCGAAAGCGCGCGTAATCCATCCTGGTTTCGCAAGGGGCCTGAGTTGATTTCGCCGCTGGCGTCCAGCTCCAGTTCGCTGCTGCAACAAACCGCCGCCAACAACCGCACGCAGCTTAATGGCGACTTGCGGGTGAGCTTCGAGAATGCACCGGCTGGCCTGCGGGTCGACCAACCCCAGACCAACCAGCCCGGCCTGAGTGTCACTCCGCGTGTCGGCTACCGTTCCCTGTCCCTTGGAGGCTCCAATGAGCTGGCGTGATCGTTTGTTGCCGGCGTCGTTTCGTGGCGTCGGATTTTGGGTCGATCAGGCAAAAGTCCCGGTCGGCAAGAAGGGCCAGTTGCACGAGTACCCTCAGCGCGACCTGCCGTTCTTTGAAGGGCTCGGCCAGCAATCCAGGGTGCATGAGCTGACGGCGTTTGTGGTGGGCGAGGATTGCCTGGAGCAGCGCGACAAGTTGCTCAAGGCCCTGGAGGAGGGCGCCGGTGAGCTGGTGCACCCTTGGCTTGGACGGTTGCAGGTCAAGGTCGGCGAATGCGAGATGACCCAGACCCGTCAGGACGGCGGGCTGGTGACATTTGCCCTGAAGTTCTATCCCGACGAACCCTTGAAGTTTCCCACGGCAGCGGTCAATACCCGCCAGTTGTTGCTGGTGTCGGCCGACAGTTTGCTGGGTTCGGCAGTACTGCGTTTTGAGCAGGCCGTCGCGCTGGTGAAGCAGGCGCGGGTGGGCATCCAGGCGTTGCGCAATGGCCTGGCAGAGGTTTACCAGGTGATTGAGCAGCAGTTTGCCCCACTGATTCAGTTGTATGGCGACCTGAACGCGCTGGTCAAGGCCATCAAGGAAGTGCCCAAGGAGTTGAGCGCCGAGTTCAAGGGCCTGCTCGGCGATGTGAAGGAGCTGAAGGCGTTTGCCCGCACTGGCTACCGCGGCATGTTGGCCAACCTCTCGCAGCAGGTGGAAGCTGCGCGCAACATCGACGTGCCGAAGCTGACCACCGGCAAGGACAGCGTCGCGGCAGTGCAGGCTACTGCCAACCTCGTACAGGATGCGTTGTGGGTGAAGATCGCCCATTGGCTGGCGGACGTACCGGTGGCGACCAAACCGGTGACCCTCAGCACCACGCCGTCCCTGGCGCAACAGGCGGCACAGCCGGTGCAGCGCCGTGAGGTGCCGGTAGCTGACGACGTACTGGTGCTGCGTGACCTTCTGAACGAGGCCATGTGGCAGTCCGCACTCAAGGCCGACGCCGGGCACTACGTGGCGCTGAACGACCTGCGCCAACAGATGTTCACTCACCTGACGGCAGTGGCCTCGTCCGGCGTTCGGCTGGTCAACCTGACACCGATGCGCAGCATGCCGGCCCTGGTGCTGGCCTATCAGCGCTTTGGTGATGCGACGCGAGTGGGCGAGGTGGTGCAGCGCAATCGGGTGGCCCATCCGGGCTTCCTGCCGCCTGCCGATCTGCAAGTGGTCAGGGAGTAATCCATGAACGAGTCGGACAATGCCGTCACGCTGACGGTTGATGGCCTGGACTATGGCGGCTGGAAAAGCGTCGAAATCAGCGCCGACCTGGAACGCCAGTTTCGCACCTTCACCCTCAACATCACCTGGCAATGGCCCGGGCAAACCCTGGCGGTGCCAGTCAAACCGGGTGCCCGCTGCCAGGTACGGATCGGTTGCGACCTGGTGCTCACCGGCTTTGTGTTCAAGGTGCCGGTCAGCTATGACGGCAAACAGATCAGCCTGAGTATCGAGGGCGGTTCGCTGACCCAGGACCTGGTGGACTGCGCCGCGATCAACCAGCCCGGCCAGTGGCGCGGGCAAAGTGTGCTGAGCATCGTGCGTGCACTGACGGCTAGCTATGGCGTCGAGGTGCTCAGCGAGATTGCCGAGACCACCCGTTTGCATACTCACAGCATCGTGCCCGGCGAGACGGTATTTCAATCCATCGACCGCTTGCTGACGTTGTATCGGGTGTTCTCTACCGACGACGCGGACGGACGCCTGGTGTTGGCGTTGCCCGGCAGTGCCGGGCGCGCAAATGACAGCCTGGAGCTGGGCAAGAACATCCTTTCGGCGAATGCTCCGAGGGACTTTGGCTCGGTGTTTTCCGAGTACCGGGTCATCGGCCAGCACAAGGGCGATGATCAGAAAAGCGCGACGGCGGTGAGTGAGGTTTCAGGCATTTCCCGGGATGAAAAAGCCACGCGAAAACGCGTCACGGTGATCAGCGAACCGACGCAGTTGACGCCTGAGCTGGCTCAGCAACGCGCCGACTGGGAGCGTGCTACTCGCACTGGGAAGGCCCTGACTACCACCTACACCGTGCAAGGCTGGCGGCAGTCCAACGGCGATCTGTGGCGCCACAACCTGTTGGTGCGAGTGATCGATCCGGTGCTGGGTTTCGACCAGGACCTGCTGATCTCCAGGATTACTTATTCGCTTTCCGAGCAAGGTTCGATCACCACCCTGCAGGTGGCGCCGCCGTCCACCTTTGATGCCAATCCGTTGCCCTCTGCTTAACCTCCAAGGAATTTCCATGAGCCTACTGACTCGCCTGCTGGCGCGCGGCACTGTCGTGCTCGCCCACTCGGCCACCAAGCTGCAATCGCTGCAAATGCGCCTGACCGCAGGCGAAGTGAACGACGACATGGAGCACTTCGAACCCTACGGTTTCACCAGCAACCCGTTGGCCGGTGCTGAAGGCATCGCCACGTTCCTGGGCGGCGACCGCTCCCACGCCATCGTGCTGGTGGTAGCGGACCGTCGCTATCGGTTGCAGTCCCTGGCACCGGGTGAAGTGGCGATCTACACCGACGAAGGCGACAAGGTTCACTTCAAGCGCGGGCGGGTGATCGACATTGAAACCGCCACCCTGAATATCCGCGCCAGCAGCGCCGTGAACATTGATACGCCGACCCTGACCCAGAGCGGCAAGATCATTTCCCAGGGCGACCAGATTGCCGGCGGTATCAGCCAGATCCGGCACGTGCATGTGGGCGTACAGCCCGGCAATGGCCAGACCGGCGCGCCGGCGGGAGGCCAGTGATGTTTGTCTCCGACAACCTGAAAAATGCCCTGACCCGTTCGGTGCTGATCAGCCTGTTCACCTGGCGCCGTGCCGCGCCGGACGATGCCGTTGACGATGACGAGCGCTTCGGCTGGTGGGGCGACAGTTTTCCCAGCGTGGCCGACGACCGTATCGGCTCAAGGCTGTGGCTGCTGCGCCGGGTCAAGCTGACCCGCCAGACGCAACTGGACGCCGAATTCTATGCCCGCGAAGCCCTGCAATGGCTGATCGACGATGGGCATTGCAGCGCCATCGAAGTCCTCAGTGAACGCCTCGACGCCCAGCGCCTCAACCTGCGCACGCAGCTGACCCTGGCCGACGGCGAGCGCCTGGACATCAACCCTGATAACAGTTGGCAGGTGATCTATGCCGTTTGAAACCCCTTCGCTGCCGGTGCTGATCAAACGCACCCAAAGCGACCTGGCCAGCGACTCGCTGCGCCAGTCCGATGCCCAGGTTCTGGCGCGTACCCTGAGTGGTGCGGCGTTCGGCCTGTACGGTTATCTCGATTGGATCGCTGAGCAGATCCTGCCGGATACCGCTGATGAATCCACCCTGGAGCGCATTGCCGCGTTGCGCTTGAACCAGGCGCGCAAGGCCGCGGTGGCGGCCACTGGCAGCGTGAGTTTTACCGCCGCGGCGGGCGCGGTGCTGGATGTGGACACGGTGCTGCAAGCCAGTGATGGCCGCAGCTTCAAAGTCACTGCTGCCGGTACAACCCACGCGGGCCTCAACACCACCACGGTGCAGGCGATGGACGCCGGCGCACTGGGTAATGCCGACGCCGGGCTGAGCCTGGTTGCGGTGCAGCCGCTGCAAGGTATCGGCTCGACCTTTACCGTGCTGGCGCCGGGGCTGACCGGCGGTGTGGCGCGGGAAACCCTGGAGTCGCTGCGGGCGCGGGTGATTCGTTCCTACCGGGTTATTCCCCAGGGCGGTTCGGCGCAGGATTACGAGACCTGGTCACTCGAAGTGCCCGGGATTACCCGCGCGTGGTGTCGCGGCAATTACCTCGGGCCGGGGACGGTGGGGGTGTTCGTGATGCGTGATGACGATCCGCAGCCGATCCCGAATGCAGCGCAGTTGGCGCAGGTGCAAGCCCATATCGAACCACTGCGGCCGGTGACGGCTGATGTGTATGTGTTGGCGCCCGTGATGAAGCCGGTGGCTTATCAGCTGCGGCTGACACCCGACACCAGCGCCGTGCGGGCGGCGGTCGAGGCCCAACTGCGGGACTTGCACAACCGCGAGGCGGGGCTGGGTGAGACCTTGTTGCTGACCCATATCGCCGAAGCCATCAGCACTGCGACCGGTGAGACCGATCACAAACTGACAAGCCCGCTGGCGGACGTTACGGCAGCGACGAATCAGTTGCTGGTGTTCGGAGGTATCACATGGCTGGAGTAAGGACCGCTGGCCAGTATCAAGAACAACTGATCGCCTTGTTGCCCAGCGGTCCGGCCTGGGATCTGGAGACGGTGCCGCAGTTGGAGACGGTGCTCAAAGGCATCGCCGAAGAACTCACGCGCATCGACGCCCGGGCCTGCGACCTGCAAAACGAGATGGACCCGGTGACGGTCAGCGAACTGGTGCCCGAGTGGGAAAGGGTGATGCAACTGCCCGACCCTTGCCTGGGCTTGAGCCCGCTGTACGACGACCGTCGCCTGGCGGTGCGTCGACGCTTGTTGGCGGTGGGCAGCCAGCGCGCCGCGTACTACATCGAAATCGCCCGCAGCCAGGGCTATCCGGACGCCAGTGTCACTGAGCATCGCGCCCCGCGCATGGGCCGCTCGCGGTTTGGTGCCGCGCATTTCGGCACCTGGCAGGCGCACTTCATGTGGACCCTCAACACCGGCGGCCGCCAGCACCTGGGCCGACGGTTTGGGGCGAGTTATTGGGGGGAGCGGTTTGGCGTCAACCCGGGGAATGCCCTGGAGTGCCTGATTCATCGCAGCGCACCTGCTCATACGCAGGTGCACATCAATTATGACTAGAGGATAGAAGCGTGGATTATCCAAAGAGTGTGCCCAGCGTTGGGCTGGTGAATGGCAAGTTTGTGGATGAAAACCCGGTGACGGGGACGCCGGGGAGTTTGATTCCGGCGGCGTGGGGGAATGGGGTTACGCAGGAGATAGTTAACGCAATTACTGCGGCCGGTTTAGCGCCGAACGAGTCTCAAAATAATCAGCTGACGTTGGCGATTAAAGAATTGGCGAAGCTGGACCCGCAGCAAAATTTTCCGGCTCAGGTTTATCGCAAGAATCTGGTCATCAATGGCGGGTTTGATATTTGGCAACGAGGTGTGGTCAACGTTGGGCCCAATGTAGGCGGGTTTCTTGCCGACCGATTTCGTTGTGATTGGGACGGCGCTGCCGGGGTGAACATTTCTCGGCAGAGCTTCGCACCGGGCCAGACTGATGTTCCCAACGAACCGCGATTTTTTTTGCGTTGGCAGCAGGTGACAACCGGTTCGGGTTCAACCACTCATAAGATTTCACAAAAAATTGAGTCAGTAAGAACGCTGGCTGGAAAAGTGGCGACGATTTCGTTTTGGGTTCGTGGTGATGCGGCGCGTCGGGTGACCTTTTCGATTACGCAGTACTTCGGCAATGGTGGATCTGTTCCCGCCACTATGTCGGTTAACTCGTTTCAAGTGACGAATGGTTGGACGAAGTGCCAGGCGACGTTTCAAGTTCCGTCCATTGCTGGCAAGACGTTGGGCGCTGGAGATAACGACTGCCTGCGGATTGAGTTTGATCTTGCATTGAATGCACTGCAAACGATCGACGTTGCGCAGGTGCAGTTGGAGGAAGGACCCGTAGCCACTCTGTTTGAGCGAAGACCCATCGGGGAGGAGTTGAGACTTTGTCAGCGCTACTACGAGAAGACCTTTAATCAAGATGTTGTACCTGGTGATTCGACGTCCTCTACCGCGGGTTCGCTGATTTCAATCGTCATGCAAGGGCAGGTGGCTTCTTCGGGACAGCCAGCGACTCAGTGGTCTTTCAAGGTCGAGAAGCGTGCTATTCCCAGCACAACGCTCTACCGCGCGTTTGGCTCTGGAGCGCCTGGCCAATGGCGATCTGGCAGTGACCTGGTCTCATCCGGCAATGCGCGAACCTATACCGCGTCAACCCGGTCTGTCTGGGTGGATAACACGGATGTCGGCGTGGTCACTCAGTCCTATTACATCCACGCAGCGGCCGATGCCGAGCTTTAGGAGCGTTTTATGAGCTATCAGTTGACACATGATCCAGACACCGTTTTACGCATCATCGATAGAGCTACGGTTCCACGGTCTCATCGTTACTGGTCCGAATATGAGCAATGGTTAGAGGCAGGCGGGATTCCTGCGCCCCAGGACGGCCCTGATGCACAGAGTCTGGAGCGTGATTGGCGGAACGTTCAGATCGAGAGCATCAAGTGGCTACGTGAACGCCATCGAGATGAAGCTGATATGGCGGCGAATACGACGCTGAGTGGCACGCAGTTTTCTGAGTTGCTTGCCTATTTGCAGGAACTTCGAGATTGGCCTCAGGCTTTGGGATTCCCTGAAATAGACAAGCGTCCAAAGGCTCCAGGCTGGATTTTACAGCAGGTGGAGTAATGCCTGACGGAGTTTTTATGCAAATTTCGCAGCTTCAGGCAATTTTGCCCGGCGCCGGCCTTAGAGCCGGCGTTTTTATACCCGCTTTAAACGCCGCCATGGCTCACTACCAGATCACCACCCCCAAACGCATCGCCGCCTTCCTCGCTCAAATTGGCCACGAATCCGGCGAACTGCGTTACGTACGTGAACTGGGCAGCGATCAATACCTCAGCAAATACGACACCGGCACCCTGGCAGCCCGCCTGGGCAACACACCCGAAGCCGATGGCGACGGCCAGAAGTACCGTGGCCGCGGCCTGATCCAGATCACCGGACGGCGCAACTACCTGGCGTGCAGCCAGGCGTTGTTCGGTGATGAGCGTCTGTTGCAGCAACCGGAGTTGCTGGAGCAGCCGCAATGGGCGTGCGAATCCGCCGCGTGGTTCTGGCAAAGCAATGGCTTGAACGAGCTGGCCGACAACGACCAGTTCACCACCATCACCCGGCGCATCAATGGCGGCCTTAATGGTCTGGATAACCGTCTGCAGTTGTGGGCGCGGGCGAAGGCGGTGCTATGGGCATCCTGACGTCGTACCGCCTGCTTGGCTTTTTGCTGTTGTTGGCGGTTTCGGCGGCAATTGCATGGCAGGTACAGGCTTGGCGGTACGGCACGCAACTGGAGCGACTGGAGGCTCTGCACGCCGAAGCGCAAAGCCAGCAACAACAGGCCGAACAGGACAAACGGCTGGCACTGGAGCAACAACTCAGTGCCAGCGACCAACAACACGCCCGGGAGCTTTCCGATGCACAACGTGATCAGGCTCACCTGCGGGATCGCCTGGCCACTGCTGATGTGCGGTTGTCAGTCCTTCTCGACGCCAGCGACCCCGCCAACGGGTGCGCAATGCCAGCCACCGCCGCCCCCGGCGGCGTGGTTCATGCAGCCCCGCGAGCCCGACTTGACCCGGCGCATGCTCAACGAATTATCGCCATCACCGACGATGGCGATAACGCATTGATCGCCTTGCGCGCCTGCCAGGTGTATGTCCGGGCCGTCGCGCGTTAGTCTCTTGTAACTTGCATGGCCCATGGGCTCCTGTAGGGTAGGCAAACGCCCGCGCACTCCAGGAGACGACCGTGAAGGAAATTACTCAACTCGCCGCTGAACTTGGCCGACGCTTGCAGGTTCTGAACGCCCACGTCACCACGGCCGAGTCCTGTACCGGCGGCGGTATCGCCGAGGCGATCACGCGGATTCCCGGCAGTTCGGCCTGGTTCGAGGCCGGTTACGTCACGTATTCCAATCGCCAGAAGACCCGGCAGTTGAATGTGCCGGAAGCCTTGTTCCCGAAAGTCGGTGCCGTCAGCCGCGAAGTGGTGGAAGCCATGGTCCGCGGCGCCCAGGAGAAAAGCCTGGCGCGTTTTGCCGTCGCAGTCAGCGGCGTGGCCGGCCCCGATGGTGGTTCGCCGGACAAGCCGGTGGGCACCGTATGGCTGGCCTTTGGGGTTGGCGATGAGGTTACCGCCGAGCTCGAACACTTCCCCGGCAACCGCGACGAGGTCCGCCGACAAACGGTAAAGGCCGCGCTAGAGGGCTTGTTGCGACGAGCTGCAGCAGAAATAGAAAATCAGGGGTAGGCGATCACGGATCTTTGTGGAACAATACTGTCTACTTATACAGGTGTTGGCCGCCAGGCCTTATTGATTACGTGAGGACTTTAATGGACGACAACAAGAAGAAAGCCTTGGCTGCGGCCCTGGGTCAGATCGAACGTCAATTCGGCAAGGGTGCCGTAATGCGTATGGGCGATCACGACCGTCAGGCGATCCCGGCTATTTCCACTGGCTCTCTGGGTCTGGACATCGCGCTCGGCATTGGCGGCCTGCCAAAAGGCCGTATCGTTGAAATCTACGGCCCTGAATCTTCCGGTAAAACCACCCTGACCCTCTCGGTGATTGCCCAGGCACAAAAAATGGGCGCCACCTGTGCGTTCGTCGATGCCGAGCACGCCCTGGATCCTGAATACGCCGGCAAGCTGGGCGTCAACGTTGACGACCTGCTGGTTTCGCAACCGGACACCGGTGAGCAAGCGCTGGAAATCACCGACATGCTGGTGCGCTCCAACGCCATCGACGTGATCGTGGTCGACTCCGTGGCAGCCCTGGTACCGAAGGCTGAAATCGAAGGCGAAATGGGCGACATGCACGTGGGCCTGCAAGCCCGTCTGATGTCCCAGGCCCTGCGTAAAATCACCGGTAACATCAAGAATGCCAACTGCCTGGTGATCTTCATCAACCAGATCCGGATGAAGATCGGCGTGATGTTCGGCAGCCCGGAAACCACCACCGGTGGTAACGCGCTGAAGTTCTACGCTTCGGTCCGTCTGGACATCCGTCGTACCGGCGCGGTGAAGGAAGGTGACGAGGTTGTTGGTAGCGAAACCCGCGTTAAAGTCGTGAAGAACAAGGTGGCTCCGCCGTTCCGTCAAGCCGAGTTCCAGATCCTCTACGGCAAGGGTATCTACCTGAACGGCGAGATGATCGACCTGGGCGTGCTGCACGGTTTCGTTGAGAAGTCCGGTGCCTGGTATGCCTACAACGGCAGCAAGATCGGTCAGGGTAAGGCCAACTCGGCCAAGTTCCTGGCAGACAACCCGGATATCGCGGCCACGCTCGAGAAGCAGATTCGCGACAAGCTGCTGACCGCTGCACCGGACGTGAAAGCTGCCGCCAATCGTGAGCCGGTTGAAGAAGTCGAAGAAGTCGACACTGACATCTGAAGCAAACGATGACCGTTGTCCTGGATACACTCGTCGCCGTAAGGCGCACTGCAATGGACCTGCTCGCACGGCGCGAGCACGGTCGTGTCGAGCTGACGCGCAAACTGCGGCAGCGCGGGGCAGATCCCGAGATGATCGACACAGCCCTTGACCGTTTGACGGAAGAAGGGCTGCTGTCGGAATCCCGTTACCTCGAAAGTTTTGTTTCCTACCGAGCCCGATCCGGCTATGGCCCGGCACGCATTCGTGAAGAGCTGAGCCAGCGTGGCCTGCAACGTGCTGATATTGAACTCGCCTTGCGTGAGTGCGGCATCAGCTGGCAGGCGCAATTGGAAGATACCTGGCGCCGCAAGTTTGCCGGTCATCTGCCCATTGATGCGCGGGAGCGGGCGAAGCAAGGTCGCTTCCTGAGTTACCGTGGATTCTCGATGGAGATGATCAGCCGCCTGTTGAGCGGTCGGGACATGGATGACTGAAGGCTGCGCCTGGTAAATGGTTGCGCTGATTATTGCGGGGCTTGGTGTGGCGAGGGAGCTTGCTCCCGCTGGGCTGCGCAGCGGCCCCAACCTGCGCATCGTTCTACCGGACACAACCCAAAAGGCCCGCTATGAAAATAGCGGGCCTTTTTGCGTTTCAGGGGCAGATCACGCCGTCTCCGTCACCCGCTGCTGCGTTTTCCCCTGAGCCTGGGCCCAGTTCTCCGGCAAGTTGATGTAGTCCACCAATTCCCGCAGCCGTCCCTGATCGCGCCCATTGAAGTTGAACACCAGCCGCGTCAGGTGGCTGAAGCTTGGCTCGTCATGCTCCTCGCCAACGTACGCCGTTTGCTGGAACTCCCCACTCAGCCGCAGGCTGGCAAACGCCTCTTGCAGGTGAGCGAGTGCACGGTCGCTCAACGGATGATGCATGCGAATCACAAACTGGCGCTTCAGCCAGCGCGTGGAGTGGAAGTTGGCGTAGAACTGGTTGATTTCTTCCACCGCCTCTTCAGCGCTGTACACCAGGCGCACCAGCTTGAGGTCGGTGGGCAGGATGTAGCGATTGGCTTCAAGCTGGCTGCGGATAAAGTCCAGGGCCCCTTGCCAGAAGCTGCCACCCGGTGCGTCCAGCAGTACCACCGGAACCAGCGGGCTTTTGCCGGTCTGGATCAGAGTGAGTACTTCCAACGCTTCATCCAGGGTGCCAAAGCCGCCCGGGCACAAGATCAGGGCGTCGGCTTCCTTGACGAAGAATAGCTTGCGGGTAAAGAAGAAGTGGAAGGACAGCAGGTTCTCGGTGCCATCGATGGTCGGGTTGGCATGCTGTTCAAACGGCAGGGTGATATTGAACCCCAGGCTGTGTTGCAGGCCGGCCCCTTCGTGGGCAGCGGCCATGATGCCGCCGCCGCCGCCGGTAATCACCATCAGGTCCGAGCGGGCCAGAACCGCGCCCACTTCCCGGGCCAACGCATACAGTGGGCTTTCCACCGGCGTACGCGCCGAGCCGAACACGGTGACTTTGCGGCGTCCCTTGAACTGTTCGAGTACGCGGAAGGCGTGGTCTAGTTCGCGGATCGCCTGGAGGGTGATCTTGGCGTTCCAGCGGCTGCGGTCGTCCTGGGCCATGCGCAACACGGTGAAGATCATGTCGCGATAAAGGGGGATATTTGGGCTGTTGGGCGCAATCAGGTGGAGTTGCGCGTCGACCTGCTGCGTGAGGTCGGTGCCGTTTTCTTCAAATTGACGGATCAGGAGTTCATTCGGTTCGTAAGGCATTCAACTTCTCCTTCTTCACAGAACCCTGGGTGCCGGCGAGAAATTCGTCGGGACCACGACACTGCATGTGTCGCTGCCTCTGTTTAACGAGGTGGGCGAAACCGGTTCTGTATGTTCCTTATGTTTAAAAACCTTTGCACTGCACGCACGGGAGGGCAACCCTCTTTTGCCCTGAAAATGTTACAAAACGGTGTGAAAACCCGCTGTTTCAGGCTTTCGGGATGAATTGATCATGAGCCTATAAAGTCTTGGCTGGCAACCGCTTATTGATCACTTGTGAGGGAGTTTAGACGCTGCCGCGAGCGGGCAAGGGCGAATGGTTCAGAGGGGCATTTTGCGCGCCGCTGGTCAGCGGCGCGCGAAAGGGGGGATCGCTTACTTTTTCTTTTTTGCGGCGGCCGGTGCAGGGCAGTCAGCTTCCTGGAACTTCACCGACGCCACCGGGCGGTTGGTTTTGTTCTCGGTAATGTCGTAGCGCATGATCGCGCCCTTGGCCATCAGCTCGCGATAACCCTTGTTGAGGCACACGCTTTGTCCCAGCTGGAAGTACACCGCCTTGGGATTGGCGCGCATTTGTTCGGCACGGTCCGGCAGTACGCTGAGATGATCGATCAGCTGCAAGCCTTCAACGGTGTAGGCCACTTCCAGGGTCTTGTCGTCAATTTCCCGTGGCAGGTCCTTGTTGCTTTCCTCTGCGACGCTTTGCAGCTTCTTGTTCAGTTGAGCCTCCAGCAGCGAGGCCGCTTGAGCGCCCAAGGGCAAGATCAGCGCCAGGGCGACGGACGGAACTAGAACACGTGGCATAAGACGCAGCATGAAACTCTCCTGATTCGGTTACTGGTGCATAGACCAGCCACTGCGCTGTGCGTTCAGTGGCGCGGGATTATAGGTGACCGCTTGCCACTACGGCCAGCGTATTACCGGGAAGTGCAGGTGGGCGCGGGCGCCTCTGGTAAACTGCGGCAACTTTTGCCTTCCCGAGTTCTATCCGTGTCGATTTCCACTTTCCGGCGGCGCACCCGATGAGCCATGCCGTTTCCCGCTTGCGCACCCAGCGCCTGGCCCGCGCCGTAAAGCCCTTTGTTGCGCGGGGCTCGCGTGCCGAGCGCTGCCCCGGCTGCCGGGTGATTCCCGAGTACTGCCTGTGCGCCTGGCGGCCCAAGGTCGAGGCGAAATCCGCCATGTGCCTGTTGATGCACGACGTAGAACCCATGAAACCCAGCAATACCGGCTGGCTGATTGCCGATGTGATCAACGACACCACCGCGTTCCCCTGGTCGCGAACCGAAGTCGAGCCCGAGTTGCTGACCTTGCTCGCCGACCCGCAATGGCAGCCTTACATCGTGTTCCCCGGCGAATTCGTGGCGCCGGAGCGAGTGGTCAATCAGGTCAAGCTGGAGGAGGGCAAGCGCCCGCTGTTCATCCTGCTGGACGGTACCTGGAGCGAAGCGCGCAAGATGTTCCGCAAGAGCCCGTATCTGGAGCACTTGCCGGTGCTGAGCCTGGCGCCCGAGCAACTGTCGCGCTACAAACTGCGCCGGTCCAAGCGTGATGATCACTTCTGCACCGCCGAAGTGGCTGCCCTGTGCCTGGAGCTGGCCGAAGACCTGGCCGCCAGCGAAGTGCTGGATGCCTATCTGGATGTGTTCAGCACCCACTACCTGGCCGCCAAGTTTCAGCTGGCACTGGACCCGGCCGACATCGTCCATACTCGTCTTGCACCTTATCTATAGGGGTCATGGCCAGCCGACCTTTGCATGATGGCCGCGTAAACGCGCAGCCCGCTAAAATAGCCACGGGCGTAGCGCTTGACCACCCAGGCTACGCTGGGCATGCTTGGCGCCGATTGGGGCGCTGTCACAGATTGGATACGTCGTTTTTTGACGTTGAGCGCGCCCTTTGGTGACTGCTGGCCTGGCAGCCACCTTGCGCGTTGGCGAGCACTGAACCCATCAGTGCCCCCCTAAAAAACAGGATCATTTAATAAATGGCCACATACGAAATCCTGATTGCCGATGACCACCCGCTGTTTCGCAGCGCGCTGCACCAGGCGGTCACGCTGGGCCTGGGGCCGGATGTACGCCTCGTCGAAGTCGCCAGCATTGCCGAGCTGGAAACCCGCCTCACCGAAAAATCCGATTGGGACCTGGTCCTGCTGGACCTGAACATGCCCGGTGCCTATGGTTTTTCCGGGCTGGTGCTGCTGCGCGGGCAATACCCGCAGATTCCGGTGGTGATGGTCTCGGCCCAGGAGGAGGCCTCGGTGGTGGTGCGCTCCAAGGAGTTCGGCGCCAGCGGTTTCATTCCCAAGTCCAGTTCCATGGAAGACATCCAGAAAGCCGTGCGCACGGTGCTGGACGGCGACGTCTCCTGGCCGCCGCAAGCCTTTGAAGAGATCAATGTCTCGGACGAAGCCAAGGCCGCCCGCGATGGCCTGGCCAGCCTGACGCCCCAGCAGTTCCGCGTGCTGACCATGGTCTGCGAAGGCCTGCTGAACAAGCAGATTGCCTATGAGTTGAGTGTGTCGGAAGCGACCATCAAGGCTCACGTCACGGCGATTTTCCGCAAGCTGGGCGTACGTACGCGAACCCAGGCGGCGCTGCTCTTGCAACAACTTGAGTCAATTTCGCAGCACTAAGACGCTGTTCATTCACGTTTTTTTGACTTTGCTTGCTCTAGTTTCCCCACACCTTTTTGCTCAGTTGCCTACTCTATGTCGCCTTTCAAAGGTCAAACCGGTATCAAACGTATCTTCAACGCGGGGGGATATTCCCTGGATGGCCTGCGCGCGGCTTTCACCGGCGAGGCGGCGTTTCGTCAGTTGGTGTTGCTCAACGTTATCCTGATCCCGCTGAGTTTCTTCCTGAACGTCAGCCGGGTGGAGCGGGCGTTGCTGATTGCCGTGTGCCTGCTGGCGTTGATCGTCGAGTTGCTCAACTCGGCAGTCGAGGCGGCGATCGACCGGATTTCCCTGGACCTGCACCCCTTGTCGAAAAACGCCAAGGACATGGGCAGCGCCGCTCAGTTCGTCGCGCTGACCATGATTACCCTGGTGTGGGCCGTCATCCTGATCTAGGCGATGGTGGGCAACACAATCTCGTCGCTGCGCTGCACCCCGGCGGTAAAGGCGCGGCACAGTTCAAGAAATTCGCGCATCGCCGAGGTCTGGTACTTCTGCTTGTGCCAGATGAAGTAGAACTGCCGGGCCAGGTCCAGGTCCGGGGTTTCCACCGGTACCAGGCTGCCGCGCCGGAAGGCATCGCGCAGCGCCAGCCGCGAAATACAGCCAATCCCCAAACCTGACTCCACGGCCCGCTTGATCGCCTCGGTGTGTTCCAGCTCCAGGCGGATATTCAGCGCGCTGCGGTGATGACGCATGGCCTGGTCAAAGGTCAGGCGCGTGCCGGAGCCTTGTTCCCGCAGGATCCACGCCTCATGGGTCAGCTCTTCCATAGTCGCCTGGCCGCGTTTGGCCAGGTGATGCTGGGGCGCACAGAACACCACCAGTTCATCTTCCACCCAGGTTTGCACCTCGATGTCCGGGTGGCTGCAGTCGCCTTCGATTAGACCCAGATCAATTTCGTAGTGCGCCACCTGATGCACGATATGCGCAGTGTTCTGCACATGCAGCTTCACCTGGCTCTCGGGGTGCTGCTGCATAAAGCTGCCGATCAGCAGCGTGGCCAGGTAATTACCGATGGTCAGTGTGGCGCCGACCGCCAGGGAGCCGAAGCCCGACTTGCCGTTGAGCAGGTCCTCGATCTCCTTGGCCTGGTCCAGCAGCGCCACCGCCTGGGGCAATAGCTGGTGACCGAGGGCGTTCAAGCTCAGGCGTTTGCCCGCGCGGTCGAATAATTGGCAGCTGGATTGGCGCTCCAGCTCGGTGATCGAGGTGCTGGCGGCGGATTGAGATAAGGCCAGAAGGCCAGCAGCGCGCGAGACGCTTTCCTGCTGGGCGACGGCGACGAAGACTTGCAGTTGACGTAGAGTAAATCGCATATCTATATAACCGATAACCCTTATCTTAATAATCCAGTTAACAGATATTGTCGCCGCCATTAGAATGCTGTGCAATTGCGCATCCAACAGTTGGCGCAGACCCATTTCCAGGAGTTCCCCGTACATGAGCAACATGAACCACGAGCGTGTCCTCAGTGTTCATCACTGGAACGACACTCTGTTCAGCTTCAAGTGCACCCGCGATCCGGGCTTGCGCTTCGAGAACGGTCAGTTCGTGATGATCGGCCTGCAACAGCCGAATGGCCGCCCGCTCATGCGCGCTTACTCCATTGCCAGCCCGAACTGGGAAGAGCATCTGGAGTTCTTCAGCATCAAGGTGCCTGATGGCCCGCTGACTTCCCAATTGCAGCACTTGAAGGAAGGCGACGAGATCATCATCAGCAAAAAACCGACGGGCACCCTGGTGCTTGACGATTTGAAGCCGGGCAAGCACCTGTACCTGCTCAGCACCGGTACTGGCCTCGCGCCCTTCATGAGCGTGATCCAGGACCCGGAAACCTACGAGCGTTTCGAAAAAGTGATCCTGTGCCACGGCGTGCGTTACGTCAACGAAGTCGCTTACCGCGAATTCATCACCGAGCACCTGCCGCAGAACGAGTTCTTCGGCGAGGCCCTGCGTGACAAGCTGATCTACTACCCGACCGTGACTCGCGAGCCGTTCGAAAACGAAGGCCGCCTGACCGACCTGATGCGCAGCGGCAAGCTGTTCAGCGACATCGGCCTGCCGCCGATCAATCCTGAAGACGACCGCGCCATGCTGTGCGGCAGCCCGAGCATGCTGGATGAAACCAGCGAAGTGTTGAACAGCTTCGGCCTGAAGGTTTCCCCGCGTATGCGTGAGCCGGGTGACTACCTGATTGAGCGTGCGTTCGTCGAGAAATAAGGGAACCGATTTGCTTTTGTGGCGAGGGAGCAAGCTCCCTCGCCACATGACTTTCGTGCGACTAAAAAGCCCGCGTTGCCTTCACAGGCAGCGCGGGCTTTTTCGTTTCCGGGATTTACTTGGCGGCAATCACTTCCAGCACACAAATCATCCCGGCCTCGGGATAGTGCCAGCGCACATCCACATCCCAGAACTGCGCCCCGTATTCCCGCTCCGGCCCCGGCGTCTGGTACGCCGGCCGTGGATCCTGGGCCAGGCACTGCTCGATCAGCGCCACCAATGGCTCGCCAAGGCGCTGAGCGTGGCCTTCTGCCTGTTGCAGTGCCGTCTTCAGCCACTGCACAGGAATCAGCGCTGGCGCGGCGCTGGCGATGCTGTTGGTCGCGGTGTCAACGATGTCTGCGTACGGTACGTACGGCTTGATGTCGAGAATCGGCGTGCCGTCCAGCAGGTCGATGCCGGATATCCACAGCCGGCCGTCTTCCACCTTGTCCAGCTTGACCACCGACTGGCCAATGCCATTGGGCCGGTGCGTCGCGCGGGTGGCAAACACGCCCATGGACGTGTTGCCGCCCAGGCGAGGCGGGCGCACTTTCAGTCGGGGCTTGTCTTCCAGCGCCTGGTGGAACAGGAACAGCAGCCACACATGGCTGACCTGCTCCAGGCCCTGCACAGCCTCACCCTGATCGAACGGCGCCACCAACTCCACCACGCCCCGAGCGGCAGACGCCAGTTGCGGCTGGCGCGGGATGGCGAACTTCTCCTTGAAACAGGAGCGGACAAAGCCGATGGGCGAGACGCTGTAGGTCACGGGCTTAGGCGCGAACGCGCAGGGTCAGGCCCTTGAGGAAGTTGCGCAACAACTGGTCGCCGCAGGTGCGGTAGTTGGTGTGGCCGAACTTGCGGAACAGCGCGCTCAGTTCAGGCTTGGACACCGGGAACTCGGAAGCCTTGAGGATCGCATGCATGTCGTCTTCCTTCAGTTCGAAGGCGACGCGTAGTTTCTTCAGGACGATGTTGTTGGTCACCGGCAGTTCGATCGGCTGCGGCGGGCGGCTTTCGTCCTTGCCGCGCTTGAAGATCACCAGGCCGTCGAGGAAGTGCGCCATGACTTCATCCGGGCAGAACACGAAGCCTTCTTCCTCGTCTTTCTTGAGGTAGGTCAGCAGGTCGTCCTTGGTGACTTCCATGCCACCGAGCTTGGTGATCTCGACCATCTTGTTGTCGCTGATGTCGAGCATGTAGCGCACGCTGCGCAGTACGTCGTTGTGAATCATGTGGGCAATCCTGGTCATTCAACTGTGAGCACCGCCCAGGCAGGCGGTGCCTTACGATTCGGCGACAAAAGAGGTGTCAGAACTTCTCTTTGCCGGACAGATAGCGCCATTGGCCTACCGGCACTTTGCCGATGGAGACTCCGCCGATGCGGATGCGTCGAATGGCGACGACTTTCAGGCCAACGGCTTCGCAGAACAAGGCAATCACACCCGGTTGCGGGTTTTTCAGCGCAAAGCGCAGGCGGTTCTCGTTCTGCCAGCTGGCTTTCACCGCGGGCAATTCCTTGCCTTTGTAGGTCAGGCCATGGTTCAGGCGGTTCAGGCCGTGGGCGACCATGTCGCCGGACACCTCCACCACGTATTCCTGTTCGATCTTGTTCGCGTCAGCCGTCAGCTTGCGCAGGATCTTCCAGTCCTGGGTGAACACCAACAGGCCGCTGGCCTTGGCTTGCAGGTCGCTGCTGGCGGTCAGGCGCAGGAAGTGGCCTTTGAGCGGGCGCTTGCTGAAGCGGTGTTCTTCCGACAGGGTCTCGGCGTTGATCGACGCCATGGCCGTCTCGGCGTCCACACCCGCAGGGGCGTGGAACAGGATGGTCACTGGCTCCGGCGCGGTGGCCTTGGCCTCAGGGTCAAGTTCGACCTTCTGGGTGGTGACCTTGAACTGCGGCTCGTCGATCACTTCGCCATCCACCGTGACCCAGCCGCCTTCGATGAACAGCTCAGCCTCCCGACGGGAGCAACCGACCAGTTCGATGAGGCGTTTGGAGAGGCGTAGGGGTTCAGTCATGACAAGGGCCGAAACAAAAGGGGGCGGCTATTGTACCTGTGTGGCGCCGGTTAATCCCGGCTCCATTTCATTTAGCCGCGGCGCGCCTGTTGCTGGGCCTGGCGCAAACGCATGTGCAGTAACGGATAGGGCTGCCCCATGCCGTCATGCTCGGTGCGTCCGATCACCTCGAAGCCCTGCTTGAAGTAAAAGCCCAAGGCCTGCGGGTTCTGTTCATTGACGTCCAACTGGTCGGCGTTCATGCACTCGATGGCATAGCGCAACAATTGCCGTCCCAGGCCCTGGCCACGGTGCGCGGGGTCGATAAACAGCATCTCGACCTTGCCCGCCGCCACCCCGGCAAACCCGGTGATGTGCTGGCGTGAGTCCTTGGTGCAGATCAGCATCACCGCGTCGAGGTAGCGGGTCAGCACCAGGTTTTTCAGCAACTCGATGTAACTGTCCGGCAGGAAATCATGGGTGGCCCGCACCGATGCCTCCCAAATACGGGTCAGTTCCTGGTAGTCGCTGGATTTGGGTGTATGGATAACCGAATGCTGACGCATGCCCGCTGCCCCTTGCCGATGATTGGCGCTGATGGGCAAAACGATAGACCTAAAAAAGCCCCGCATCTTGTCCAGAAGCAGGGCTTTTTCAATTCTTTACACCTTAAGCGCGCTTTTCAGCCCACAGGTCGTACTCGTCGGCGTCGGTCACGGTGCACCAGACCTTGTCGCCTGGCTTCAGACCGCTGGCATCGTCGATGAACACGTTACCGTCGATTTCCGGCGCGTCGAAGAAGCAACGGCCAACCGCGCCTTGCTCGTCGACTTCGTCGATCAGTACTTCGATCTCCCGGCCGATGCGCAGTTGCAGGCGCGCGGAGCTGATGGCCTGTTGGTGCGCCATGAAACGCTCCCAACGGTCCTGCTTGACGTCGTCCGGAACGATCGCAGCGTCCAGCAGGTTGGCCGGCGCGCCTTCAACCGGCGAGTACTGGAAGCAGCCAACGCGGTCGAGCTGGGCCTCGGTCAGCCAGTCCAGCAGGTACTGGAAGTCTTCTTCGGTCTCGCCCGGGAAGCCGACGATGAAGGTGGAGCGGATGATCAGTTCCGGGCAGATCTCGCGCCAGTTCTTGATGCGCGCCAGAGTCTTGTCTTCGAAGGCCGGGCGTTTCATGGCCTTGAGGATTTTCGGGCTGGCGTGCTGGAACGGGATGTCCAGGTACGGCAGGATCTTGCCGGCGGCCATCAGCGGGATCAACTCATCAACGTGCGGGTACGGATAAACGTAGTGCAGGCGCACCCAGACGCCGAGGCTGCTCAGGGCTTCGCAGAGTTCGGTCATGCGGGTTTTCACCGGCGCGCCGTTCCAGAAGCCGGTGCGGTATTTGACGTCAACGCCGTAGGCGCTGGTGTCCTGGGAGATCACCAGCAGCTCTTTGACGCCGGATTTGACCAGGCGCTGGGCCTCGTCCAGGACGTCGCCCACCGGGCGGCTCACCAGCTTGCCGCGCATCGACGGGATGATGCAGAAGCTGCAGCTGTGGTTGCAGCCTTCGGAAATCTTCAGGTAGGCGTAGTGGCGCGGGGTCAGTTTGATGCCTTGTGGCGGCACCAGGTCGATCAGCGGGTTGTGGTCCTGGCGCGGCGGCACCACATCGTGAACGGCGTTGACCACCTGCTCGTACTGCTGCGGGCCGGTCACGGCCAGCACGCTCGGGTGCACGTTGCGGATGTTGCCTTCTTCCACGCCCATGCAGCCGGTGACGATCACCTTGCCGTTTTCCTTGATGGCCTCGCCGATCACTTCCAGGGACTCTGCCTTGGCCGAGTCAATGAAGCCGCAGGTGTTGACCACCACCACGTCCGCGTCCTGGTAGGTGGACACGACGTCATAACCTTCCATGCGCAGCTGCGTAAGGATGCGTTCGGAGTCGACCAGAGCCTTTGGGCAACCCAGGGATACAAAGCCGACCTTGGGGTTGGCTTTTGCGATGGTGGTGGACATGTCTAACCTCGGTATTGAATGACGCCGCCAGTCGTGCACGAAAGGCGGCGGACGGGCGCTTGGCGCGCCTCTGATCAAAAAGTGCGCAATTCTATCGACGGGAATCGCTCTTGACCAGCTTTATGCAGGGAAATACGACGAGTGCTGCGCTATGCTTCGCGCCGTTGCACCTGAGTGAATTTCCTCGGTCAATAAATCGTCTGTAACGAGAAGTAAAACAGCGCATGCTGTGGACAGCATAGGCGCCCGCAGCAGGCGCGCTGTTTATAAAAGACCGCAGGTCAAAGGGCAGGAGTGGTTGATGGGTCAGGCAAGTAGTCAGGCAGCAGGTGCCGAGCAGTCCAACGCAAAGCCGATCGGCATGCTGGTGGCGGCGGTGGGGGTGGTTTATGGCGATATCGGCACCAGCCCGCTCTACACCCTTAAAGAGGTGTTTACCGGCGGTTATGGGGTTCAGGTCAACCATGACGGTGTGCTGGGGATCCTGGCACTGATCTTCTGGTCGCTGATCTGGGTGGTCTCGATCAAATACATGCTGTTCGTGTTGCGTGCCGATAACCAGGGGGAAGGCGGCATCATGGCCTTGACCGCGTTGGCGCGACGGGCGGCGGGCGAGCGTAAGCGGCTGCGCAGTTTCCTGGTGGTTTGTGGCCTGTGTGGCGCGGCGCTGTTCTACGGCGACAGCATGATCACCCCGGCGATTTCCGTGTTATCGGCGGTTGAAGGTCTGGAGTTGGCCTTCGATGGCCTGGAAAAATGGGTCGTGCCGATCGCCCTGATTGTGCTGGTGGCGCTGTTCCTGATCCAGAAACACGGCACCGACCGCATCGGCAAGTTGTTCGGGCCGGTAATGGTGACCTGGTTCCTGGTGCTGGGCGGCCTCGGCGCCTATGGCATCACCCAGCATCCGGAAGTGCTCAACGCCATGAACCCGATGTGGGGCGTGCGTTTCTTCGAGGCCCACCCGGGTATTGGCGTGGCGATCCTCGGTGCGGTGGTGCTGGCGCTGACCGGTGCCGAAGCGCTGTACGCCGACATGGGCCACTTCGGTCGCAAACCCATCGCTCGCGCCTGGTTCATGCTGGTGTTGCCGGCGCTGGTGCTCAATTATTTCGGCCAGGGCGCCTTGTTGCTCGGCGATCCTGAGGCCGCGCGCAACCCGTTCTACCTGCTGGCGCCGAGTTGGGCGCTGATCCCGCTGGTGGTGTTGTCCACGCTGGCTACGGTGATCGCGTCCCAGGCGGTCATCTCCGGCGCGTTCTCCCTGACTCGCCAGGCGATCCAGCTCGGTTATATCCCGCGCATGCACATCCAGCACACTTCCAGCGCCGAACAGGGCCAGATCTACATCGGTGCGGTGAACTGGTCGCTGATGGTTGGCGTGATCCTGCTGGTGCTGGGCTTTGAGTCTTCCAATGCACTGGCCTCGGCCTACGGCGTGGCGGTGACTGGCACGATGCTCATGACCACCATCCTGGTGTCGGCGGTGATGCTGCTGCTGTGGAAGTGGCCACCCATACTGGCGGTCCCGGTATTGGTCTGCTGCCTGTTGGTGGACGGGCTGTACTTTGCTGCCAACGTGCCGAAGATCGTCCAGGGTGGTGCCTTTCCGGTACTCGCGGGGATTGTGCTGTTCGTGCTGATGACCACGTGGAAGCGTGGCAAGCAACTGCTGGTGGACCGCCTGGATGAGGGGGGGCTGCCGTTGCCGATCTTTATCAGCAGTATCCGTGTGCAGCCGCCCCACCGGGTCCAGGGCACGGCGGTGTTCCTCACTGCGCGGCCCGATGCCGTGCCCCACGCGCTGTTACACAACCTGCTGCATAACCAGGTACTGCACGAGCAAGTGGTGCTGTTGACGGTGGTCTACGAAGACATTCCGCGAGTGCCGGTCGCACGTCGCTTTGAGGTGGATGCCTACGGCGAAGGCTTCTTCCGGGTGATCCTGCATTTCGGCTTTACCGATGAGCCAGACGTGCCCGAGGCGCTGAAGCTGTGCCATCTGGATGACCTGGACTTCAGCCCGATGCGCACCACGTACTTCCTCAGCCGCGAGACCGTGATCGCTTCCCGCATCAAGGGCATGGCGCGTTGGCGCGAAGGGTTGTTCGCCTTCATGCTCAAGAACGCCAACGGCAACCTGCGCTTCTTCAAGCTGCCGGTTAACCGGGTGATCGAACTGGGTACCCAGGTAGAAATGTAAGACCAACAAAAAGCCCCCGGTGCCTGGCGGCAGCGGGGGCTTTTTTGTGGGCGCTTATTCGGCCTTGGGGGTGCCTTGGCGCTTATTGATGATGTCCACCAGGCGCTGGGCCAGCGCCGGGTAATTCTCGTCGAAGTGATGGCCGCCAGGCAGCTTCATCGCTTCGCCGACGGCGGTCTTGTCGGTACAGCCGCTTTCATCGACTTCTTCGGCTCCGTAGATGCACACCACTTTGGCCGGTGGCAGCTTGGCCATTTCCGGGCCGGTGGCGGCTTCTTTGCCGGCGTTGCCCAACCAGCCTTCCACTTCGATCTCGAAGCTGCCGGTGCGGGCGAAGGCCAGCAGGATAATTGCGTCTACACGCTGCTGCTCGCTTTCCGGCAGGCGGTTGTAGATGGCCGGCAGCACGTCGGCACCGAACGAGTATCCGGTCAGCACGAAGCGCTTGGTGCCCCACTTCTGCCGGTAGTGCTGCATCAGTTCGGTGAGGTCCTTGGCGCTTTGTTCCGGGGTCTTGTGCTGCCAGTAGTAGCGCAGGGTGTCGATGCCGACCACCGGGTAGCCGATCTTGGCCATCTCTCCGGCCACGTCGCGGTCCAGGTCACGCCAGCCGCCGTCACCGGAGAGGAACAGGGTGACGGTGTCCTTGGCTTGGCCGGCAGGCACTTCGACCACCGGGATCGCCAGGCCGCCGTTGTCCGAACCCACCAGTTGCTTGCGCAGTTCGTTGTTCAGCACTTGCGGGTAGTGAACGTCGTAGTCGCTGATGCTGGTGGTGGCGCGCGGTGTGTCGCGTACGAAACTGGCGGCATCATCGTCAGGGTTATCGTTCCAGGCCACCAGCCAACTGCCGTGAGCCGAGGTTTTCGGCAGCGGGTCGCTGCAGCCCGGTTGTGCCAGGGCGAAGCCGACGGAGATGGCGTTGGCCTTGTCGTCGTTCTGGGCAGCCAGCCAGCGCCAGGCCAGGGCTGCGCCAGGGCCGATGCCGCTGACCAGCGTCGCCGGGCCTTTAAGCTGGCCGAGGGCGGTCTGCAGGGCTTGTTCCTGCAGCTTGCAGTCTTCCTTGGGCAGGATCACCTGGACGATCTGCGCCGCGCCGCCCTGGCTCAGGGCGATCAGTTGGCTGTCGGTCAGGGTTTCGTCGGCCAGCACGGCCACGGCCACGCGGGCCTTGGGTGCGGTGCCCGGGGTTACGCGGGTCAGGACGGTGCCGTCGGCCTGTGGCAGTTGTTCCAGAGTCGGTTGCGGTGCAGGGCGGTTCCAGTACCAGTAACCGCCACCGAGGATCAGTGCCAGTACCACCAAAAATGCCAATACATACCGCCAGGAGCGTCGAATCATCAGCGTTTCACCAATCCAGTCAAGCCGCCCGCAATCAGGGCGGCGGTGTCGGCCAGTGCCACCAGCGGATCAAGTCCTGCGGGCACGGCCATATAACGGGGTTCCCAGTCAGGCTGGAACTTGTCTTTGAAGCGGCGCAAGCCTTGGAAGTTATACAGTTGCTCGCCACGGCGGAACACCATCGAGCCCAGGCGTTGGGTCAGCGGGGCGCCACGTCGTGGTTGCAGGCCCGACAACGGCACCATGCCGAGGCTGAAGCGGGCGTAGCCATGGTTCTTATAATGTTGAATCAGGCCGACCATCATGAATTCCATGGTCAACTTCGGCGCGTCCGGGTGCGCACGCATCAGGTCGAGACTGGCCAGGTCGTGGCTGTAGGTCTCAAGCAGGTTCGCAAACGCTACCGGGCGCCCTTCGAAGCGAATGATCGCAATACGAAAGTGCTTGAGGTAGTCGTCGCTGAATCGTCCCAGGGAAAAGCCTTTTTCCCGCACGTTCTTGCCGGTCAGCCACGCGTCGGAGATGACTTTCAGCTCCTCCATCGGAGCCTGGCCGGGTTCGTGGATCTCCAGGGACAGGCCATCGCGGGTCCCGCGGTTCCAGGTGTAGCGCAGGTCCTTCATCTCTTTGCCCTTGGCTTCCAGGTCAAAGCGTTTCAGGTCGACCCGGGCTTCTTCACCCAGCTTGATCGCGGTCAGGCCGATGTCCATGTAGTACGGCAGGTTCTCCGCGCGCACCTGGTAGAACACCGGGCGGGCATGGTGAATATCACACAGGTCACGGAACTGCCAGATCATCTCGGCCCGTTGCAGGGTCGGGCCGATCGGGTCATACAAGGCCACCAGGCTGCGACCGCGACGGGCGTACATCAGGAACGCCTCGTCGTTGGGGTGAAACAGCAGGGCTTTGTCGCCGGTCAGTGCCAGGCCGCCATCGGGTTGCGCCGAGTTCATCAGGATCGTGGTGGCGCGCTCCAGTTCATCCGGTGTCGGCAGGTGGATGATCGGGCGCGCGGTGCGCAGCAGCCAGGTCAGCGAGACCACCACCAGCACCACGGCAGCGCCCAGCAGCGAGCGCAGGCCACGCGGGGCGTTGGCGTCGAGGGTGAACTGCCACCACAGTTGATGGCTGTAAGGCACATCCTGATAGGCAAACAGCAGCAGCCAGATCGACGCGCCGAGCACGCACACGCTGGCTACCAGGTACAGCGGCGAGAACGGCAGTTCGGTCAGGCGGCTGGCGCGATAGAACGAGCGTCGAAAGATCGCCAGCAGCACCGCCGTCATGGTCATCAGGCTGGCTTCTTCCCAGTCGAAACCCTTGAGCAGCGAGAGCAGGGCGCCGGTCAGCAGCAGCACCATGGTCAGCATCCATGCGGCGGACAACCGGCGACGCAGGCCTTGTGCGAGCAACAGGCAGAGCACGCCGATCAGGCTGGCACCAAAGTGCGAAGCGTCAATCAGGCGATGAGGAATCAGGAAGCCGATGTTTTCCAGGCGTGAGTCGATTTCCGGGGTTGCGCCGGAAAACAGCAGGACCACGCCGGACAAAAAAACCAGTACGGCCAGGATCGGTGCCGCGAGGCCGGAGGCCGCCCGCAGGCTTTGTTGCGTCTGGAACAGGCGCTGGGCTTCATTGACCAGCAGGAACACACAGGCGATCAACAGCGGCAGCACCACGTAGATCATCCGGTACAGCAGCAATGCGGCAGCCAGTGGTGCGGCGCCGAGCTTGTCGGCAAAGGCCGCCAGCAGGATCGCTTCGAACACCCCGACACCGCCCGGTACATGGCTGAGCACGCCGGCGGCCAGGGCCAGCAGGTAGACCAGCAGGAACGGGCCAAAGGGCGGCGCTTCCGGCAGCAGCATATACAGAACCGTGGCGGCGGCGGCGACGTCGAGGGCGGTGATGATCAGTTGCAGGAAGGTCAGGCGACGGCCCGGCAGGCGCAGGGTGCGGCGCCCGGCCTTGACCAGCAGGTTGTCGGGGTACGGTTGTTCCGGCAGCCGACGGCGGTAGATGCCGATACACAGCGCTGCTGTCAGCAACAGCACCGCGCCGGCGATACCGCCGAGCAGGCTGGCCGGTAAATGCAGCGCGTTGGATGCGGCGGGCAGGTTGCTCAAGGTGGCCAGTGCAGCCAGTGGCGGCAGGGCACAACCCAGTGCCAGGCTGGCAAACACGGTCATGCGCGCCACTTCGGAGGCGCCGATGCCATACCGTGCATATAAACGGTAGCGAACCGAACCGCCCGAGAGCATCGACAGGCCAATCGCATTGCCAATGGCGAAGGCGGTAAAGCCACCGTAGGCCAGGGTCTTGGCCGGCAGTTTCACGCCTGCATAGCGGGCGCCGGAAAATTCATAGCCCAACAAAATGATAAAGCCGGCGACCGCGGCACCGAATGCGCCCAGCAGTGCAGGTTTCGGCACTTCCAGGATCGAGTCGTGGAGCGCGTACAAGTCCAGCTCAAGCAGCAGGTGGCGACAGGCGATAAGGGCGATTGCGAACAGCAACAAGGTGACGGCCAGCCCGATGGGTTGGCGGTATTTGCTCAACAGATCCAGCCAGCGCAAACGGGTGGGAGTGATCGGTTGTGTCGCTGTGACAGTGTCTTGTGGTTCAGACGAGTTGGCGCGCATCAATCACCTCGTGGATTGTGCGCGACAGGATGGAGGTATCCAGCCAAGTTACCAATCCCTATGGACAAAATAATTACAAATATTAACGCGTATCGCGAAGTGCAGCGACAGCGCCCATTGGTCGTAGAAGGACAGTGCTTGAAGACTTAGCATAGCTTGCAATGAGATGGACTCTACAAACCGTGTACGGTTTCATGAAAGATGCCATGCCATTGTTTCAAAAGGACTTTTTCGTCAGATACAAAAAAGGCCACTCTTTCGAGCAGCCTTTTTTGATGTTTGGTTGCGGGAGCCGGATTTGAACCGACGACCTTCGGGTTATGAGCCCGACGAGCTACCAGACTGCTCCATCCCGCGTCTGTGTGGCGGCATTCTACAGAGCAACGACAGGGTGTCAACCGTTAATCGGCTGATGGGTCAAATAAGTGCGAATAAGCGTCAAATTGTCACGCACCAGCGGTAAGTGCGCGATTGGGAAAGGTTTTTTGTCAGACAATCGAAAAGGGCGCTAAAACAGACGCGCACAAAAAAGGCCACTCTTTCGAGTAGCCTTTTTTGATGTTTGGTTGCGGGAGCCGGATTTGAACCGACGACCTTCGGGTTATGAGCCCGACGAGCTACCAGACTGCTCCATCCCGCGTCTGTGTGTCGGCATTCTACAGAGGAACGCGGGTGTGTCAACCGCTGATTCAAAGAAAAGCGCTTGTGGTTCAATCGGTTAGCTCTCCAAGGCGACCCCTTGATTGGCCGCGGGGCCAGTCTGGCCGAGGCTTTCAGCTCTATTGGGGGGTGGTTTTCGATTGAGAAAATGAATTCATCTACGAATTTTCCTACCGCTTAAGCGGAAGATTCAAACTACTGGTGCTATATACAGGTGTGAGTGAGATACTGCCCACCTGTTCGTTTTCTGCCCAGAACCACTGCCTTATATATGACGCAGCGCAAAATCATCCACGTCGACTGTGATTGCTTCTACGCCGCCATCGAGATGCGCGACGACCCGACCCTGGCGCAAAAGCCCCTGGCGGTGGGCGGCTCGGCAGACCGTCGCGGAGTGATCGCCACCTGTAACTACGAAGCCCGGGCCTACGGGGTGCGCTCGGCCATGTCGTCCCGGCACGCCTTGAAGCTGTGCCCGGACCTGACCATCGTCAAGCCGCGCATGGACGCCTATAAAGAAGCGTCGAAGGAAATCCAGACGATCTTTCGCGACTACACCGACCTGATCGAGCCGTTGTCCCTGGACGAAGCCTACCTGGACGTCTCCGACAGCCCGCATTTCGGCGGCAGCGCCACGCGCATTGCCCAGGACATTCGTCGGCGGGTCTCCAACCAGTTGCACATCACCGTTTCTGCGGGCGTGGCGCCGAACAAGTTCCTCGCCAAGATCGCCAGCGACTGGAAAAAGCCCAACGGATTGTTTGTGATCACCCCGGATCAGGTCGAAGACTTTGTCTCGGCACTCCCGGTGAAAAAGCTCCACGGCGTGGGCAAGGTCACCGCCGACAAACTGGCGCGTCTGGGGATTGAGGATTGTCTGCAGCTGCGGGAGTGGAACAAGCTGGCGCTGGTGCGTGAATTTGGCAGCTTCGGCGAACGCCTGTGGAGCCTGGCCCGTGGGATCGATGACCGTGTGGTGCAGAACGACAGCCGCCGGCAATCCATCAGCGTGGAAAATACCTACGATGTGGACCTGCCGGATCTGCCCAGTTGCCTGGAAAAATTACCTGAACTGATGGAAACCCTGGCCGGGCGCATGGCGCGCATCGACAGCAGCTACCGGGCGGGCAAGCCGTTCGTCAAAGTGAAGTTTCACGACTTTACCCAGACAACCCTGGAGCAGGCCGGGGCAGGGCGGGACCTGGAGAGTTACCGGCAGTTGCTGACCCAGGCATTCAATCGTGGCGGCAAGCCGGTGCGATTGTTGGGGATCGGGGTTCGATTGCTGGATTTGAGCAGCGGCAACGAGCAGCTCCAATTCCCCTGGTAGAAACCGAAAACCAAATGTGGGAGCGGGCTTGCTCGCTCCCACATTTAAAGGCTTCAGCGTGCCTCAGGATCCGCCACCAGACGCCCCGCGTCCTTGGTCAGGGCCTGCAGGAATTCCTGCTGCAATTCCGGATCATTGCGAGTCAACTCGATCAGGCTTTGTTCCAGCTCGCTGGCTTCCTCTTCCAGGCCCAGCTCCGACAGGCGCTTGACCCGGTGCACCCACTCGCTGACCTCGTCGTCTTCCAGGTCGTCGTAGATCAACCCGTGAGCTTCGAGCAATTTGCCCCGCAGGGTGCTGCTGATAGCCAGGGATGAGTCCGAGTGCACGTCGTCCTGGGCATCTTCAACGCTGATCTTCAGGGTGCTGATGCGGTTCAGGTCCTGCTCGGCAAACGGGCTGTCCAACAGGTTCAGGCGCAGTACGCCATTGCGGTCGGTGGTCAGCTCATGGGTTTGCTTGCCAGCCGTCACCTGCACCGGGCGCTCGCTCCAGGGCAGGCTCGAATACTCCACGCGCTTGTCGCGCTGGACTTCATCGATACCCGCCAGGTTCTGTTGCGCACGGCCGTTGGACTGCACGTTCATGAACGGGTTGACCCCGTCCACGCCGTAGCTGAGCCAATCGCGGGTCATGCTGGCAGGCAGGTTGCCCAGGGCAAAGATATTCGCCACGTTGGCGCCGACGCCCGCCACCAGCGCGACCGCGCCAAGGGGCATCTCATAGAGTTTGCGCCAGGGCTGGTAGGGCGTGTAACGGTCGTAACGACGGGTGACTTCGAATTCGGTGACCTCAAAGGTCTTTTGCTCATGAATGCGAACCCGGCGTTGCGGCAGCTCCAGCACTTTGGGCTCGCCTACATCGATCTGCAGGCTGTGATCGAGCAATTTGCGCTCGATGCGTTCCTCGTGCTCGCTGCGTTGCGACATCTGGTTGGCGCAGCCGCTGACCAGCAGGGCGCCACATAACGTGGCGCCCCCCAGGGCTATGGTGTTTCGCTTGAACATGACGACTCTTGATCTGGTTTTCAGCGACGAATACGCGCCTGAAGGAAAGACAGCACGTCAGCCACTGGCAACGGTTGGGCTTCGGCTTCGGTCCGGCTCTTGTATTCCAGATTGCCATCGGCCAGGCCGCGGTCACTGACCACGATCCGGTGCGGGATGCCAATCAGTTCCATGTCGGCGAACTTGATGCCCGGGCTGGTCTTCTTGTCCCGGTCATCCAGCAACACTTCAAAACCGGCAGCCGTCAGTTCGGCATACAGCTTGTCGGTGGCTTCGCGCACTTGCTCGGTTTCGTAGCGCAGCGGTACCAGGGCGACCTGGAACGGCGCCAGGGCGTCACTCCAGATGATCCCTTTCTCGTCGTTGTTCTGCTCGATGGCAGCCGCAACCACGCGGGAAACACCAATGCCGTAGCAACCCATTTCCAGGGTGATCGGCTTGCCGTTCTCGCCCAGCACCTCGCACTTCATCGCCTTGCTGTACTTGTTGCCCAGCTGGAAGATGTGCCCGACTTCGATGCCGCGCTTGATTTCCAGGGTGCCCTTGCCGTCCGGGCTCGGGTCGCCTGCAACCACGTTGCGCAGGTCGGCCACGGTCGGAACCGGCAGGTCACGTTCCCAGTTCACGCCGAAGTAGTGCTTGTCATCGATGTTGGCACCGATGCCGAAGTCGCTCATCAGCGCCACGGAACGGTCGATGATGATAGGCAGCGGCAGGTTCAGCGGGCCCAGGGAACCGGCGCCGGCGCCAATGGCGTCGCGCAGTTCGGAGTCGGTGGCCATCACCAGCGGGCTGGCAACGCCTGGCTGCTGGGCGGCCTTGATTTCGTTGAGCTCGTGGTCGCCACGGATCACCAGGGCGATCAGCTTGCCTTCTTCCTCGGCGCGCACGATCAGGGTCTTGATGGTCTTTTCAATCGGCAGATTGAATTTCTCCACCAGGGCCGCGATGGTCTTGGTCTCAGGCGTATCCACCAGGCGCAGCTCTTCGCTTGGCGCAGGGCGGGAGGTTTCCCGTGGCACGGCTTCGGCTTTCTCGATGTTCGCCGCGTAGTCGGAACCGTTGCTGAACACGATATCGTCTTCGCCGGATTCGGCCAGTACGTGGAACTCGTGGGAGCCGGCGCCGCCGATGGAGCCGTTGTCCGCTTCAACCGGGCGGAACTTCAGGCCCAGGCGGGTGAACACGTTGCAGTAGGCGGTGTGCATGCGGTCGTAGGTGACCTGCAGGGACGCCTGGTCAGCGTGGAACGAATAGGCGTCCTTCATGATGAATTCACGGCCGCGCATCAAACCGAAGCGTGGGCGGATTTCGTCACGGAACTTGGTCTGGATCTGATACAGGTTGAGGGGCAGCTGTTTGTAGCTGCTCAACTCGTTGCGCATCAGGTCGGTGATCACTTCTTCGTGGGTCGGGCCGGCGCAGAAATCGCGGCCATGACGATCCTTGAAGCGCAGCAATTCAGGGCCGTACTCTTCCCAGCGCCCGGATTCCTGCCACAGCTCAGCCGGTTGGGTGCTCGGCATCAACACTTCCAGAGAGCCGGCGGCGTTCATTTCTTCACGAACGATGGCTTCGACCTTGCGCATCACCTTCAAGCCCATGGGCAGCCAGGTGTACAGGCCCGAGGCCAGTTTGCGGATCATGCCGGCGCGCAGCATCAGCTGGTGGCTGATCACGACCGCGTCGGAAGGCGTTTCTTTCTGTGTGGCGAGCAAATATTGACTGGTGCGCATGGTAGGCCGTTGTCGGTTGCTTGGACTTGAAATGACTTTTGATTGTACGGGCGGTCGCTGCCGGAGTACAGGCATGAGGGTGTTTGTGGGAGCCAGGGCCCCCACCGGTCAGCTTTCTTCGGGAGGGTTCAAGCGAACCCGCCGGCTTTCCTGGAACCAGTGCAAGGCAATCAGGATCAGCGTCGGCACACCCAGCAGGCAGGTGATCAGGAAGAAGTTGTGGTAACCGAACTTCTCGACCATTACCCCCGAATACCCGCCGATCAAGCGTGGCAGCAGCAACATGATCGAGCTGAGCAGGGCGTATTGGGTGGCGGAGAACTTCAGGTTGGTCAGGCTCGACAAGTACGCAACAAACGCCGAGGTCGCCATGCCCGAACTGAAGTTATCCAGGGATATGGTGAAAATCAGCATCTGCAGGTCCGGGCCCATGTCGGCGAGCATTACGAACAGCAGGTTGGTACCGGCCGATGCTATACCGCCGATAAACAGGATCGGCAGGATGCCGAAGCGCACGATCAGCAGGCCGCCCATGCCGGCACCCAGCAGGGTCATGATCAGGCCGAACACCTTGCTGACGCCGGCGATCTGGTCCTTGGTAAAACCCTGGTCGATATAGAACACGTTGGCCATGACGCCCATCACCGTGTCCGACATGCGATAGGTGGCAATCAGCCCCAGCAGCAGGAGGGCCTGCCAGCGGTAGCGCAGGATAAAGTCGTTGACCGGCGTGAGCACCGGCGCCAGGCCCCGGCGACCCATGGTCGACAGGCACAGGGTGGTGAGGATGATATAGAGGATGGCCCGCAGGAACGCGCGGTCTTCCAGCAGCAAGTCCAGCAGGCTGACGCCTTGGAACAGCACGCTGGCGAAGTCTGTGTTGTACAGCTGGGTAAACATCGCCGGCACCGACACCAGCAGCACGATCAACACGAATACGGAGACCAGTTGGTGCGCAAAGCTGTAGCGGCCGGCCTGCAACTGGGTGCGCAGTGGCACATTGGGTTCGCGCATGAACAGGGTGGTCAGCAGCGCTGGCACCATCAGCACACCGAACAGCACATACGTGCCGGCCCACGCCGAGTGCTTGTAGTTGAACCCGGTGGAACCGAAGCCTTCAGCGAAAAACAGTGCGCCGGCGGTGGCCAGCAGGGCGGCCACGCGATACCCGGACATATAGCTGGCGGCCAGCGCGGCCTGCTGGCTGTCGCTGGCGATTTCCAGGCGGTAGGCGTCTACGGCGATATCTTGCGTGGCGGAAGCGAAGGCGACGATAACGGCGATGGCGATCAGCCAGGACAGGTGCTTTTGCGGATCGCAGAACCCCATGCCGATCAATCCGAGGATCACCAGCGTCTGGGACAGTACCAGCCAGGAACGACGACGTCCGAGCTTGCCGAGCAGCGGCAGGCGCCATTGGTCGAGCAAGGGCGACCAGACCCACTTGAAGGCATAGGCCAGGCCGATCAGGCTCGCATAACCGATGGTTTCGCGGGCCACACCGGCCTCACGCAACCACACCGAGAGCGTCGAGAACACCAACATGTAAGGCAAGCCGGCAGCAAAGCCGAGCAGCAACAGCACTAACGTCGAGGGGCTGGCATAGGCGGCGAGCGCGGCGCGCCAGGTTTTACGGGGCATGGGCTGGAGTCTGCCTCAGAATTACGCAAATAAAGCGCGCACTCTAACCGCTGTGCTCTACCGGGCGCCAGCCATGACGCTGAATATCAACACGATTGTTCAGGATGCTGACACCTTCGCCGCGCAAACGCGCGCGTTGCTCGTCCCCCGAGGCACTGCCCGCTGGCAGACTTATCCGACCGCCGGCACCCAACACGCGGTGCCAGGGCAGTTTGGTGTCTTCTGGCAACTGGCTCAGGGTGCGGCCCACCCAGCGCGCGGCGCGACCCAAACCGGCCAGGTGCGCCAGCTCCCCGTAGCTGATCACGCAGCCTTCGGGCACTTGGGCGAGGGTCAGGTACAGCACGGTGCGGCGCATTTCGGCCGGGCTTTGCGGGGCGTCGGTCGTTTCGTTCACGGTGGGCATGTCCGATGAAAATATCCGTCTATTCGTAGGAAATGTCTGCAAATGTGCCGCCGGGCACGGAACTCGATACAAATACCCGAGTCAGTCCTTGCTAAGAAGTTATCCGCCCCGATAATGCCCGTTTTTTCGCCAAACTCGAGCCCCAAATCCGCTTATGTTGTCCAGAACCCTGCTGTGCCTCGCTGTTTTCAGCGCCTCCACGCCGCTGCTCGCCGATACCGTCTGGTTGAAGAACGGTGACCGCCTGACCGGCAAGATCAAGGTTTTCGACGGTGGCAAGCTACTGATCCAGACCGACTACGCCGGTGCCATCCCGGTGGACTGGAAGCAGGTCAAGACCCTGGAAAGTGACCAGGAGTTGCTGGTCAAACAGGATGCCTACACCGGTGAGAAGGCCAAGTCCCTGCAGGCGGCCGATGACGGCAAAGTCATCCTGGCCAACGGCGAGGCGCCGAAGACCGTCGAGCTGGCCAGCATCCAGCAGATCATCAAGCCCAAGCCGGTGATTGAAGACCTTGTGTGGAAGGGCAATGTCGACATGGCGCTGGACTACAAGCGTGCGGAAAAAGACACCAACGACTACGACATCGACTTCAAGACCACTGCCCGCCATGGCCAGTGGCGCCATACCGCCCAGGGCGAGTACAACCGCGAATTCCAGGACGACGTGACCACCACCGACAACTGGGCGCTGGAATATGACCTGGACCGCTTCATCACCGAACACTGGTTCTGGCAGGGTCGCTTGACCTACAAGCGTGACAAGGTCGAAGACCTGTCCCGCCAGCGCACCGTGGGTACCGGCCCGGGCTATCAATTCTGGGACGACGAGCTGGGTGCGTTCTCCCTTGGTTCGCTGGTCAACCGCACGGATTACGAATATCAGGACGGCGGCAAGGACAACTTCTACTCGCTGGCCATGAAGTGGAACTACAACCGCTACCTGGTGGGCAAGACCGTCGAATTCTTCACCAATGGCGAGCTTGGCAAGCCGTTGGCCGGGCCGTCCGACTATTCCCTGGATGCGGAAATGGGCCTGCGCTACAAAGTCACCGAGTGGGCCTCCCTCAACCTCAAGGCCGAGCGCGACATTATTAGTGGCGACTCGGAGAGTGCGTTGAGCAAGACCCGCTACACGGCAGGTTTCGGCGTCGCCTGGTAAAGAGGCGCCTGGTAAAGAGCTGCCTGGTTAAAGGCGCAACCCGCCGTCCATTTCCAGGATCCGCCCGGTGTAGTAGTCGTTCTCAAAGATATACGCCGCCGAATGGGCAATCTCCTCGGGCCGCCCCATGCGCTTGAGGGGAATGCCCGAGGTCATCTTCTCCAGGGCCTCGGGCTTCATGCCCAGGGTCATCTCCGTCTCGATAAACCCCGGTGCAATGCCCGCCACGCGGATACCGTAACGCGCCAGCTCCTTGGCCCAGGTCACAGTGGCGGCTGCTACACCGGCCTTCGCGGCGGAGTAGTTGGTCTGGCCGACGTTACCGGCGCGGGAGATCGACGAAATGTTGATGATGGTGCCCTGATTCTTCAGCTCCACCATTTTTGCCGCCACCTCGCGGGTGCACAGGAACACCCCGGTGAGGTTGACGTCGATCACCGCCTGCCACTGGGCCAGGCTCATTTTGGTCATCTCGCCGTCCTTGACCTTGAGCAGCAGGCCGTCACGCAAAATCCCCGCGTTGTTGATCAAGCCGTTGATCGCACCAAAGTCGTCGGCGATCTGCGCCACGGTGTGGGTGACCTGCTCTTCATCCGCCACGTTGCACAGATAGGCCCGGGCTTTCACGCCATGGGCCTGGCAGGCTGCCACGGCCTGGTCGAGTTTTTCCTGATTGAGGTCCACCAGCGCCAGGTGTGCGCCTTTGGCGGCAAAATACTCGGCCATGGAACGGCCCAAACCCTGGCAACCGCCGGTGATAATGATTACTTTGTCGTTGAGATGCATTCGCAAGTCCTGTGGGCAGAATTAAGCGGCTATCCAAGTTTGTTTTTTGACGAAATTTATCAAAGGAGTCATAAGTTGAGCGCGCACGTTGCCAAGAATGCCCGAGAACTACTGCTCAAGGAATACCGTGGGGCACTCTCCACCTTGTCCAAGGCCATGCCCGGTTTCCCGTTTGGCTCAGTGGTGCCGTACTGCCTGGACGCCGAGGGCCGGCCGCTGATCCTGATCAGCCGGATCGCCCAGCACACCCATAACCTGCAGAAAGACCCCAAGTGCTCCCTGTTGGTGGGTGAGCGTGAGGCGGACGATGTGCAAGCCGTAGGGCGCCTGACCTACCTGGCCGAAGCCGAAAAGCTCGAAGACAGTGCTGCGATTGAAGCCGCCGCCGAGCGTTATTACCGCTACTTCCCGGACTCTGCGAACTACCACAAGGCCCATGATTTTGACTTCTGGGTGCTCAAGCCGGTACGCCACCGTTACATCGGCGGGTTTGGCGCGATCCACTGGGTCGACAACTTGACCCTGGCCAACCCGTTCGCCGGCAAGGCCGAGCTGAGCATGATCGAGCACATGAACAGCGACCACACCAAGGCCATCGCTCACTACGTCGAGCTGGCAGGGCTACCGACTTCCGAACCTGCGCAACTGGCCGGTATCGACAGCGAAGGCATGCACCTGCGCATTGGCCAGGCCCTCTATTGGCTGCCCTTTGCAGAGCCTTGCAACACGCCGACACAAGTACGCGAAGCCTTGGTTTTCCTGGCTCACGCCGAGGTCTGGCCGAAAAAAGCAGCCGCTGAAGCTTGAATTCACGAAACGGCGACGTCATCTAAGGTGAAGTAGCAAGGCATTCTTGCGTTGAGGAACCATTTGATGCGCCCTTTTTTGTTGCTCTTTTTGTTGTTTCCGGTGCTGGAGCTGTTCGTATTCGTACAAGTCAGCGGTGCAATCGGGTTTTTCCCGGCGCTGCTGCTGATCATTCTCGGCTCGATGCTCGGCGTCCTGGTGCTGCGCGTCGCCGGCCTGGCCACGGCGCTGCGTGCCCGTGAAAGCCTGAATCGCGGCGAACTGCCGGCCCAGACCATGCTGGAAGGCCTGATGATGGCGTTGGCCGGTGGCCTGCTGATCCTCCCGGGTTTCATCAGCGACGTGGTGGGTCTGGTGATGTTGCTGCCGTTCACTCGCAAGCTGCTGGCGGGCAAGATGCGCCAGCGTGCCGAAGAGGCGGCGATCCGCCAGCGCGCCTTTGCCGACGACCTGCAACCCCGCGGCGGCCCGGCTCCGCGCCAGCCCCTGGGGCGTGAAGGTGACGTGATCGAAGGCGAGTTCGAACACCGCGACCCCAAGTAATCCCCTCACTGGCACGGCACCTTCGGGTGCCGTGTGGCTTTTAAAGACGCCCCCGACACAAAAATTTTCATCTCTGCACCCTTGTAATAAGCTTATGCGCCCTTATGTAACGGTCACCGCAAGGTTTCTGGTGGCGACACCAGACAGACTTCCGCGTTTCGCACCGCGAACCGCGACCGGCACCGCCGGAATTTAACTAGCCGGAATTGACACCGGCCGATGAAAAACACAATTAGGAGAGATCGACAATGAGCAAGCTTCGTCCTCTGCATGACCGCGTCGTCATCCGTCGCAGTGAAGAAGAAAAGAAAACCGCTGGCGGTATCGTTCTGCCAGGTTCGGCTGCTGAAAAAGCCAACCACGGTGTGATTCTCGCTGCTGGCCCAGGCAAAACCCTGGAAAACGGTGAAGTACGTGCGCTGGCTGTGAAAGTGGGTGACAAGGTTGTTTTCGGCCCTTACTCCGGCAGCAACACTGTGAAAATCGACGGCGAAGACCTGCTGGTAATGGCTGAGAACGAGATTCTCGCTGTTCTGGAAGGCTGATTTCCCCGCTCATCTTCCCGTTACTACAAAGTATTTAAGGAATATCGATCATGGCTGCTAAAGAAGTTAAATTCGGCGATTCCGCCCGTAAGAAAATGCTCGCCGGTGTCAACGTCCTGGCTGACGCAGTAAAAGCGACCCTGGGCCCTAAAGGCCGCAACGTGATCATCGAGAAGAGCTTCGGCGCTCCGACCATCACCAAGGACGGCGTTTCCGTCGCCAAAGAAATCGAGCTGAAAGATCGCTTCGAAAACATGGGCGCGCAGCTGGTCAAAGACGTTGCCTCCCGTGCCAACGATGACGCAGGCGACGGCACCACCACCGCCACCGTTCTGGCTCAGTCGATCGTCAACGAAGGCCTGAAAGCCGTCGCTGCCGGCATGAACCCGATGGACCTGAAACGCGGCATCGACAAGGCGACCATCGCCATTGTCAAAGAGCTGAAGTCCCTGTCCAAGCCATGCGCTGACACCAAGGCAATCGCTCAGGTCGGCACCATCTCGGCCAACTCCGACAGCTCCATCGGCGACATCATTGCCGAAGCCATGGAAAAAGTCGGTAAAGAAGGCGTGATCACCGTTGAAGAAGGCTCGGGCCTGGAAAACGAACTGTCGGTTGTTGAAGGCATGCAGTTCGACCGTGGCTACCTGTCCCCGTACTTCGTCAACAAGCCAGACACCATGACCGCCGAGCTCGACGGCCCGCTGATCCTGCTGGTTGACAAAAAGATCTCCAACATCCGTGAACTGCTGCCAGTTCTGGAAGCTGTTGCCAAAGCCGGCCGCCCACTGCTGATCGTTTCCGAAGACGTTGAAGGCGAAGCCCTGGCGACCCTGGTTGTGAACAACATGCGCGGTATCGTGAAAGTGGTTGCTGTTAAAGCACCTGGTTTCGGCGATCGTCGCAAAGCCATGCTGCAGGACATCGCTGTTCTGACTGGCGGTACCGTTATCTCCGAAGAGATCGGCCTGAGCCTGGAAAGCGCTACCCTGGAACACCTGGGTAATGCCAAGCGCGTCACCGTGACCAAGGAAAACACCACCGTGATCGACGGTGCTGGTGTTGAAGCTGACATCCAGGCACGTGTTACCCAGATCCGCGCTCAAGTGGCTGATACCACTTCCGACTACGACCGTGAAAAACTGCAAGAGCGTCTGGCCAAGCTGTCCGGCGGCGTTGCAGTGATCAAGGTTGGCGCAGGTTCCGAAGTTGAAATGAAAGAGAAGAAAGCCCGCGTTGAAGACGCCCTGCACGCTACCCGTGCAGCCGTTGAAGAAGGCGTGGTACCTGGCGGCGGCGTGGCACTGGTTCGCGCTCTGCAGGCTATCTCCGAGCTGAAAGGCGACAACGCTGACCAGGACGTCGGTATCGCTCTGCTGCGTCGTGCGGTTGAAGCACCTCTGCGCCAGATCGTTGCCAACTCCGGCGACGAGCCAAGCGTAGTCGTCGACAAGGTCAAGCAGGGTTCGGGTAACTTCGGTTACAACGCTGCTACCGGCGAATACGGCGACATGATCGAAATGGGCATCCTGGACCCGGCTAAAGTGACTCGTTCGGCTCTGCAAGCGGCTTCGTCGATTGCCAGCCTGATGATCACCACTGAAGCAATGATCGCCGAGATCAAAGAAGATGCTCCAGCTGGCGGCGGTATGCCAGACATGGGCGGTATGGGTGGCATGGGCGGCATGATGTAAGCCAGCCTTACCCCGATACTGAAAAACCCCGCCTGCAGCGATGCAGGCGGGGTTTTTTTATGCGCGCAGGTCAACTGACGCCGCGACGCCCGAGGAGTTTCTTGAACATGAAGCCACGGGCCAGCATCAGGTGCGAGGCGGGCGGCAAAGATGCCACGGGTCCCGGTGCCGCAGTGCCGGATGACGGAGGGACAGGCACGTTTGCGGTTTTTTTGAGGGGCGCCGGTTGGGGCCGCTCCCAATGGCCGGACATGACGACCATGCCCAGCAGTTTGAGGGTGTTGCCGTAGTAGTCATGGTCCCGGATGGACTGGTGTTGCAGGTTGTCCCAGATGTTATTGAGCCACAGCTGATTGTCGGGGCTGATCATTGCGCTGACCCCGAGTGCCGCCACAAAGGCCGGCTCATTCTGCGCTTCATCAATGGTACTGCCGTCGATCCGGTAACCACTGTTGAAGTTACCCGGCTCATCGTGAGTGGTGGCGCGTGCCCAGCGGTTGAAAGTGGTCAAGGTGTACAGAGCGCGAGGGTCACCGTACATCAGGTAATCCAGGCCGATGCGCCACGGGTAACGGGCGGCATTCCACGCGTAGGCGCCGTCGTATTTGCCTTCCACCAGCTCGGGCCGCGCCGGGGTGAGCGAGGTGTCCAGGTGGCTGATAAAGTCCGGCACCAAAGCACTTTTGGCACTGTAGCGCTGGGTAAAGGTGCTGATGATCGAATAGGTCTTGTCGCGAACCGCCTGCCAGCGTTTATCCCCGGTCATGGCGAAAAAGCTGTAGAGGTGCGACTGCATGAAGTCCGAGCTGCGAGTCGTGTACTCCAGCTCTGCATCGCCGTCGGTACCGGCCCAGTCGCCGAGCATCAAATGGTGGGTCCTGGGATGCACCTCGTGTTTCATGATCGCCGCCATGACCGTGTTGGCCTCGCTGCGATAGTCAATCGTGCCCTGGCTGCCCCATTTCTGGTCGGCCAGCAGCAGGGCGTAGGCGATGTCCAGGTCGCCGTCGGTGGCGCTGACGTCGCCGCGAAAGGCGTCGGTGGAGTCGCCGCATCCCTCGACCTGGTTCCAGGCCATCAAGCCGGGATCGGACGCGGCCGGGTGATCCTGGAAGTAGCGCACCATGGCGTCGAAGGTCTTTTGCGCGTCGTCATCGTAGTCCGCCATCATCACCGTGAGCAGCATGCCGTAACCATGGGCCTCGGACACCGTGATCGTGCCGGGCGCAGTGCCACCGCCCACCGGTTTGTGGTCGGCGTTGACCTTGACGAAAACCCGGCCGCTGCCGCATTCGCTCGACAGATACACCGCCTTCCAGTCCTTGTAGAACGTGACCAGTTGCTGATCCATGAGCGCCTGGGACTGGCGATTGGGCAGGATGGTGCCGGGGTAATAGGGCGCGTGGACACTCTGGGCCGCGAGGCTGCCTGACCATGAACCGGCGGCCATGCACAGTGATAACACCAGCGTAGGCAGATGCCGTTTAAGGTGACGCATGAAATGACTCTCCAACCTGATCCAAAGGGCATGGACTCAGGATGGCGCGTGCGATCCTGAATCAGGTCGCGAGGTTAGCGGCAGCGGGGAGGTTCCACTGTCACAGGCTGTAACAGCCTAACCCGGGCGCAGCGCCAGGGTCAGGGTCAGGCGTGCACCGCCCAACGGGCTGCGGGTGATCGACAGCTCCCCACGGTGCCAATGGCTGGCGCGTTTGGCCAGCGCCAGGCCCAGGCCAAACCCGCCGGGTTCGTCGCCGCCCATGGCCAGGCGCACGAAGGGCTCGAAGATCTTTTCGCGGTTTTCCGGCAGCACGCCGGGGCCGTCATCGTCCACATGCAGCACCAGCTGCTGGCCTTGGGATGAAGCGCTGACATTCACCCGTTCGCGGGCGTAGGTGATGGCGTTGCTCAGCAGGTTACGCACGATCAAATGCAGCAGGGCGCGATCACCGATCAGCTCCAGGTCGGCCGGGTCGGTGTCCAGGGTCAGCAAGCGATGGTGCCCGTCCAGCAGGGCGAACTCCTGTTGTAGCCAGTCATGGATATTGATCGGCTCATGCTGCAGGTCGCTGGGCGCGTCGGCCAGCCGGGCAAAGGCGAGGCTGGCGCGAACCAGCGACTCCAACTCTTCGATGTCGGTTTGTAGGCGCTCCTGCAGGCGGGTGCGGGTGTCGGGGTCGGCACTTTTGCTCAGCAGCGCCAGGGCAAACCGCATCCGCGCCAGGGGCGTGCGCAGTTCGTGGGACACCGCCTGCGAGACCTCCCGGTGGCGCTCACCCATCGACGTGATGTCCTGGGCATGCTGGCGCAAGGTCTGCTGCAACGGTGCCCATTCCTGGCTCATGGCCGGCAGCAGCGTGTTCGGCGTGCGGGCGAGGGTAGCAATGCTGGCGTTGAGGGTGTTGAGGTCGTGGGTGTACTTGCGCCGGGCACGCAACGCGATCCAGAGAAACAGCACCACCGGCAGGCCGGCGACACAGGCGGTCACCCAATACACCGGATATTGCAGCAGGTCCTTCACTTCGGCGGTTCCCCACATGGGGCCGAATTGAATCACCGTATCGTCGTCCAGCGGGAAGTAGGTGACGTCCTCATCACTGTTCTGCGCGGGCTGATGGTGGTCGAGCATGACCAGGGCTTCCGGCGGCAGCTCAATATCATCCTTTTTCACCAGGCTGACCGGGTACTGAAAGCGGGCTTGCAGCGCCTCGATATGCGCCTCCCGCTGTTCGGCGGGCAAGGCCTTGAGTTGCTCGGCCACCAGATAACCCGGGCCGGCCATCAAGCGCAGAAAACTGTAGTCGCCGACAAACACCGCTGCGTTCGTGCACAGCCACAACAGGTAGAAGGTGAGGGCCGCCCAACTGGTGCCGGCGGCGATGGCCATCCACGGGCGCACTTTAGACAGCATGCTGGCTCCCCGTCGGGATTTCGACGAACAAGTAACCCTGCGCGGTGATGGTCTGGATGGTCACGGGGCACTCAAGGCTCATCAGTTTTTTGCGCAAGCGCGACACCCGCATGTCAATTGAACGATTCAGGCCGTCGTACTCCAGGCCACGCAGGCGCTGGAGCAGTTTTTCCCGGGTGAGCAATACGCCGCAATGGCGGGCGAAGATGGCAAGCAACTCGAATTCGGCCACCGAAAACTGCAAGGGCGCCTCGCCAAGCCAGGCGAAGTGGTTGTTCAGGTCCAGCCGAAACGTGCCCCACTGATAGTAGCTGCGGGGGGCCTGGGGATGGCGGCGCAGCAGCGAGCGGATTCTCGCCAACAACAACAGCGGGTCGATCGGCTTGACCACGTAGTCGTCGGCCCCGGCGGCAAACCCCACCAATTGTTCGGCGTTCTCGTCCAGGGCGGTCATCATCAGGATCAGCCCGGGATAATGGTCGCGAATCTGTCGGCACAGGGTAAAGCCGTCGATGCCCGGCAGCATCACGTCGAGGATCAACAAGGCCGGCTGCTCATCACGGATGCGTTGGGCTGCGCGGTCGCCACGGTGTTCTACCGCCACGGTAAACCCCTCGGCGCGCAGGAACTCGGCGGTGAGCGCCGCCAGGGGCAGGTCGTCTTCGATCAGCAGCAGGGTATCGGACATGGCTCAGCGGGATCATTGCCAAAAAAGTGCGCAGAGTGTTGCGCCCTTGCCCCCGGCGAGGCAAGGGGTGTTCATCAAGCGGATGCGGCGGGGCGGTACAGCAAAAAGTAATACGCGCCCAAGCAAATCAGCCAGCTGAAAATCGCCGTCCACACGTTATGGGAAAGAAAGTGCGCGCCTTGCATGGTGCGGCTCACCGAAAGCACTGTGCCCAGCCCCAGCGCAAATATAAAAGCCCAGCGCGCCATTCGTGGCCGGCGATCCCTCAGGGCAAAAAACAATGCAAACAAGGCAAACCCGGTCGCCGCATGCCCACCCGGCCAGCAACGGCCCGGCTTGTCGGTAGGCGGCCTGGGGCTGAGCAGTTCGCTGTAAGTCTCCTGGCCGCCAAACTCCTTGACGCTCCACGGGCATTGCACCGCGGTTACCGTCTTCAAGGGTGAGACAAACGAGGTAGCCAGGCCCAGGGACAGCACCAGGCAGCCCAGCTCCCGACGATAGGGCTTAAGCCGTTCAACAATAAAGGCTCCGGCAAACCCGGCGATCGCCAGTACGGAAAACACGATCACCATCTGCTTGGCGCGATCGTGAAGAATGTCCTCCAGAAAAAAACTGTGCCGGCCCACAAAGCCGCCTTCGGCAGCGTTGTAGAACAGTTTGGCCACGTCCATGTCCAGCGATGTCAGCTCCAGCAACAGCATGACCACCGCCAAAACGGCCGGCACGCCGAGACCGAGCCAAAAGTTGAGGGGTTTGGAAACCGGGCGAACAGCGATTGCGTGCATGGTGAACTCAGATTCTAAAAAAAGCCCCGGGCAGACCTGGCCGGGGCGTTTCGGTTAGCGTGCACTCACCTGGGGGACCTCGTCCTTGGGCGCCCTCCAGCTCAGCAACTGTTGTTTGTAGCCGTAACTGGCGCCCTGGTAGTAGGTAATGGCCCGCTGGATCAACGGGTCATCGCTGCCAACACGGGACTCATGGCTGTCACCCAGCGCCTGGTCATGGCGGCGCAGGCCCTGGCGTGGGCTGAGGATCGCCAGGTCGTTACCGTCGAATAAACCGAGGTACTGGTAATTGCCGACCACTACCCGTGGCGGCAGCGGGTTGTCTTGCAGCAGGTTGCGGCCAAAAAACGTCGACTCGTAGCTCAGGTTCAACAAGCCCAGCAGCGTCGGCGCGAGGTCGATCTGGCTGGCCAGCTTCGCGTTCTCGGCGGCATCAATCAGCTTGGGCGCGTAGATGAACAGCGGGATCTGGTAATTGACCATGGGCAGGTCTTCCTTGCCCGCGCTGCCTGCCGTGTGGTCGGCGACGAAGATAAAGATGGTGTTGTCGAACCATGGCTTCTGGCGCGCCGCCTCCAGGAACTGGCCGATGGCGTAGTCGGTGTACTTCACCGCGCCATTGCGCCCGTCGCCGGATTTGATATCAATGCGGCCTGCCGGGTAGGTATAGGGGCGGTGGTTGGAGGTGGTCATCAGTTGCAGCAGGAACGGTTGCTGCTTGGCATAGTCTTCGTCCGCCAGTTTCAGCGTCTGTTTATAGAGGTCTTCGTCGGCCATGCCCCAGGCGTTTTTGAAGCTGATTTCCGCTTCGGGCACGCTGCTTTGGTCGACCACCCGGTAACCATTGCCGCTGAAAAACGCGTTCATGTTGTCGAAGTAGCCACGGCCGCCGTAGACAAACACGCTGTCATAGCCGACGGCGTTGAGCTGCTGGCCCAGGCTCCCGAAGCCGCTCTCCCGGCCGATGCGCTTGACGATGGAGCGTCCTGGCGTCGGCGGAATGGCCAGGGTGATGGCTTCCAGGCCACGGTCGGTGCGGGTACCGGTGGCGTAGAAGTTATTGAAGTACAGGCTTTGCTTGCGCAGCGCGTCGAGGTTGGGCGTGAGGTTATTCGGGTCGCCGTTGCTGCCCATGTACTTGGCGCTGAAGCTTTCGATGGTCACCAGCACGATATTGGGTTTGCGCAGCGTGCCCGGGTTGGTAATGGCGCGGCGGATATCCAGCGGATCAGTGCCGATAAACCGTGCGTTCGGCTCGCTGAGTTCGGCGCGCAACTGCTTGGCGACCACATCCGCCGGGAGGCTCTTGTAGAACTGGTTATAGTCCAGCTCGTTATTACGGAAGGCGGCGAAGAACTGATACGGGCCGTTGCTCGCCAGTTCATTGTTGTAGGCGTTACCGCCCTGGCTGCGCGGTCTGTCCTGGTTGATCAATTGCAGGCTCAGGCCGGCCACCACCAACAAACCGAGTGCGTTGAGCAGGCGCTTGCGCATCGCGGGCAACGGCGCATTCATCGCCGTGTTGAACGGTTTACGCAAGGCCAAGCTCAAGACGATTGCCATCACCGCCAGCAGGCTCAGCAGCTTGCCGATCGGATAGGACTCCAGCAGGTTGTTCAGCACCTCTTTGGAGTAAACCAGGTAATCCACGGCAATAAAGTTGAAGCGCACGCCGAACTCGTCCCAGAACAACCATTCGGCCACGCTGGTGAAGAGCATGGCGAACAGGCTGACGGTGAGTACGGCCTGCAGGAACCAGCGATGGCCCCGGCGACGCCACAACCCCGGCGGGCACAGCAGCAGGTACAGGCCCAGGGGCAGTGCAGCATAGGCGAGGAAACCGAGGTCATAGAGCAGGCCCACGCCAAATACCGGCAGCAGGTTACCGCTTACTTCGTCCAGGTGGGTTACCAGCAGCAGAATCCGGGTCAGTAGAAAAACAACCAGCCAGGCACCGGTCACCAACAGCAAATAGCGCATTGGCGCCGTTTTTGGAAAACCCATGTCAATGTTCCTTATTTTCGATGGGCGCGATCTTCGCGCTGACACTGTAGTCAGGTTGTGAACCTATAGTGAAAAACTCGTTAAGTCCCGCAATCGGTTGAAAACAGTAATTGACGCGGCCTTCAGCCCTAGCCGTGAGCCATACTTGGCCTTAAGCTGCGCGAGCCAACACGGCCGTTACCGCGTACGGAGACACTGCCCATGCGAATTTTATTGGTTGAAGACAACCGCGATATTCTGGCCAACCTGGCCGATTACCTGGGGCTGAAGGGCTACACCGTAGACTGTGCGCAGGACGGTTTGTCGGGCCTGCACCTGGCTGCAACCGAACATTACGACCTGATCGTGCTCGACATCATGCTGCCCGGCATTGATGGCTACACCCTGTGCAAACGCCTGCGTGAAGACGCACGCCGCGACACGCCGGTGATCATGCTCACCGCCCGTGACCAACTGGATGACCGGCTGCAGGGCTTCAAGTCCGGCGCCGATGACTACCTGCTCAAGCCGTTTGCGCTGTCGGAATTGGCCGCACGCATCGAAGCGGTGCTGCGCCGTGCCCAGGGCGGCGGTCGCCGTGCCTTGCAAGTCGGTGACCTGAGTTACGACCTCGACACCCTGGAAGTCACCCGCGAAGGGCGCCTGCTCAAGCTCAACCCGGTCGGCCTGAAGCTGCTGGCGGTGCTGATGCAAAAAAGTCCTCACGTGTTGCGCCGCGAAATTCTCGAAGAAGCCCTGTGGGGTGATGACTGCCCGGACAGTGACAGCTTGCGCAGCCATGTCCATCAACTGCGTCAGGTGATTGATAAACCCTTCGCCAAACCGTTGCTGCAAACGGTGCACGGTGTGGGTTATCGCCTGGCCGAGGGTCGTGATGGAGTTTAAGCAAAGCCTTGCCCAGCGGATCATCATTGCCTTCGCCTTGATGAGCGCGCTGGTGGCGGGGGCCTTCGCCATGGGCATCGTCGCCACGGTGCACCTGGTGGAAGAAAAACTCATTTCGGCAGGCCTTGGCGGTGACTTGCAACGCCTGCTGCTGATGGACAGCGTCGAGGACTGGAGCCACCGTCCCGAGCCGGACCAGCTGTTCTACTTCAGCGGCGGCCCCGGCGATTTCGAGCTGCCCAAAGACTTGCGCCACCTGGACGCCGGTTTTCACGAGGTATTCCGCGAGCAGCTTTCCTACCACGCGATGGTCGAAATCGTCGACGGTCGCCGCTACGTCCTGCTGCAAGACCAGAGCGATTTCGAAGAGCGCGAGCGCGTGCTGTTTGCCGTGGTGCTGGTGGGGTTTGTGCTTAGCCTGGCGCTGGCGGTGTTCCTCGGTTGGGTGCTGGCGCGCAAGGTCATGGCACCGGTGGTGCGCCTGGCTCGCCAAGTGCGCCATCGGGACCAGTTACTCGGCCTGGCGCCGCCCCTGGCCCCGGACTATGCCGCGGATGAGGTCGGTGAGCTGGCCGTGGCCTTCGACGCGACCCTGGGCCGTTTGCGCCAGGCGTTGTCCCGGGAGCAGCTGTTTACCAGCGACGTCAGCCACGAGTTGCGCACCCCGCTGATGGTGCTCGCCAGTTCCTGCGAACTGTTGCTGGAGAACCCGGCGATTGATCAGCGCGGCCGCAAGCAGGTTGAGCGCATTGCGCGGGCCTGTGAGGAAATGCGCGAACTGGTACAGACCTTCCTGATGCTGGCCCGTGCCCAGCGCGAAGAGGCGGGCATGTCGCCCCAGGCCAACCTGGCGCAGGTGGCCGACGACCTGCTGGGGATCTGGCGTGAGCCGATCGAGCGCAAAGGCCTTGAGCTGATTTATCAGCCCGGGGCACCACTGGATACCCGCTACAACGCGACCTTCCTGCATGCGGTGATGGGCAACCTGCTGCGCAATGCACTGCATTACACCGAGCAAGGCTTTATCCGCCTCACCCTGGAGCCGAGTGGCTTTGTGGTGGAAGACTCCGGTGTGGGAATTCCCGAGGACAAGCGCGAAGCGATGTTCGAGCCGTTTGTGCGCGGCAGTGAAAAGCGTGGTGAAGGACTGGGCCTGGGGTTGTCGCTGGTCCAGCGCATCTGCGAGAACCAGGGCTGGAGCGTCAGCCTCAGTACCATGGAGCCCAACGGTTGCCGTTTTCACGTCGAGTTGAGTCAGGTCAAACCCTGATGCCTGCCCTGCCGCTACCCTGCGGCAGACTCCTCGATTTTCGCCGAAGATGGCACCATGCCACGACTTGTATCTGCAAAGTTTTGTAATGTATACGATTCGACAGGACAAGTTTTTCACAATGTGTTGACCTGTTGATCACAGGATTCTGCTTAAGGTTGTAGGCATCAGTAACTGGAGACCCGTTGATGCCTACTCCGATCAAGCTCGAATTTTCCGAAAAGTACGACGATCAGCACGCGCAGAATTATTTGCTCAAACATCAGGACAATCTGGCTCGCCGGTTGTCCCACAAACGCGACGAGCAATTGGCGCGTGGTGCGCTGGCCATGGCCGGTGAGCCTGGCCTGGTGCTGGACTTGCCGTGTGGGGCCGGGCGTTTCTGGCCATTACTGGCAGAAAAGCCCAACCGCGTGATCATTGGCGCCGACAATTCAGCGTCGATGTTGAAGATCGCCACCGTCGCCCAACCGGCGGATGTGGTGAAACGGGTACGCCCCTTGCAGACGTCTGCCTTTGATATTGATTTGCCCGACAACGCAGTCGACAGCATTTTCTGCATGCGCTTGATGCACCACATTGGTGACCCCGAGCACAGGCTGGCAATACTGCGCGAATTTCAGCGTGTTACCCGCGACAGCGTGATTATCTCGTTGTGGGTGGACGGCAACTTCAAGGCGTGGAAACGCAAGCGTGCCGAAGTGCGGCGTCGCAAGAAAGGTGAGCAGGAAGGTTACCAAAATCGGTTCGTGTTACCGGCTGCTACTGTTGAGGCAGAGTTTGAACAGGCCGGTTTCCGTGTTCAGGAATCTCTGGACTTCATACCGCTCTACGCCATGTGGCGAGTGTATGTATTGCGCAAGAGGTAACAGGATGGCTGTCGAGTGTTTAGCAGGTAGTGAAGTAGCTCCCGAAGAGCGATTTGATTATTTCTGGCGCCAGCAGGGCGAGTGGGTCGAGGAACCCAATCGTCGTCGTGGCGGTGAAAGTGGTGTGCAACGGGTAGTGGGCACCAATGGTCGTTTGCTCTACAGCAAGCGCCAGACCGGCCATATCTACCGCAGTTGGCTCCATCCTTTTGGACGCCCCACTGTTTTACGTGAGCGCGATGCCCTCAAGGGCCTGCGTTTGCTGGATGTACGCGTGCCGGAACTGGTGTTCTGCGAAGCCCGCCGCGACCCTGAGCACCAATGGAAAGCGTTGTTGGTGACGGCGTCGCTGGACGGTTTCGACGAGATCGAAAACTGGTACGCCGCCGGTGGTCGTGAGCAGTATGGCGAGTTGGTGCATGAGCGCCTGCTCAAGGAACTGGCCGGTACCCTGGCGCGGATGCACAAGGGCCGTTGGCAGCATGGTTGCCTGTATATCAAGCATATCTTTGTGCGGGTGACGGGCGAGGGTGATGCGGCCAAGGTAGAAGTGGCGCTGCTGGACTTCGAGAAGTGCCGCCAGCGGTTGACCGCGTTTCGGGCGGCTCGGCACGACATGTTGCAGTTGCGCCGCCATTCGTCGTGGAATTCTACGGACTGGAAAAAACTCAGCTACTTTTACGAGACGGCGTTTGGCAGCGCTATCAAAGGTTTAACGTAATGAAGCTAGAAATTGCACGAGGTTTGTTTCTGTTGGGGGCGTTGGGCATAGCTGCCCTGGCCCTGGCTGCCTGGGAGCAGCCCCGGACACAAGTCCTCAGTGCGGTGCAGGGTGTCGGGCAGCAGTGCCCGATGCCGCGGATCGCCAAGGTCGGTGTCACGGCCAAGCCTGATCATGAGTTGTTGTTATTCATGTTCGGGATGTCCCAAGGGATGAGGCCACAAAGTTGAAGAGATTGAAGCCCAAATAAAAGGCCTCGCTGGTTCGAGGCCTTTTATTTGGGCTTGGGTTTTTGGGGGTTGGGTGTATATCCGTTTCTTCGGTAACGGCTACTTGTGGTTCCGCTCTTACAGCGGGTCACTTTGCAAAAGCGGCAAAGTAACCAAAACGCTCTGCCCCGCCTGTCGGCGCCTCGCCTAGGCTCGGCGTTCCCTTGTAAGATTGTTTTCACCTGCTTCAGACCGTAGTGCCCTCTGATTTCGAGATCGTGAGTGAGCATGGGTCGGAGCAGGTTCCTTCCTAAACTAGTCCGAACGGTTGCCTGGGCGCAAAGCCCGATTCTGCAAGGTTGGACGTGAGGAAAACGCTATGGACCATGACTCTGCGTTCGTCGGAATTGATGTTTCCAAAAACAAGCTCGACTCATTCGTCAGCACTACTGGCCAAGTCGAACAGTTTTCCAATACTCAAGAAGATATCCAGCGTTTAGCTAAACATCTCAAGGCTCAGGAGCCGGTTTTGGTGGTGCTGGAAGCRACTGGTGGATATGAGCGGCTTGCCGCTGCCGAGCTTTGTGCTGCTGGATTACCCGTTGTTGTTGTCAATCCCCGTCAGGTTCGTGATTTCGCCAAGGCGACCGGTAGGCTGGCGAAAACCGACGCTCTRGATGCCCAGGTGATTGCTGAGTTTGCCCAGGCGGTCAAACCCGAGATTCGGGAGATCCCAGATGAACACGCTCGTGAACTGGCGGATCTACTGACTCGACGCCGCCAGCTCATCGATATGATCGTGGCGGAAGAGTCTCGACTGAAACAGGCGGTATTCAAGGCACTTCGACGGGACATCAAGGCACATATCGTCTGGCTTCAAAAGCGCCTTAAAAGCACAGACGATGACTTGCACGAAGCGATCAAAGCTTCGCCGGCTTGGAAGGCCAATTATGATTTGCTGCGCGAGGTATCGGGCGTTGGCAATGTGCTCGCACTTTCGCTGCTGGC